>NZ_AP027044.1 GCF_027924665.1 Flavobacterium sp. GSB-24 | reverse complement strand
TTTTTTGTTACAAACTATGCTAACTTTGCGTTTAAAAATGCATTGATGATGAAAGAAAGATTTTTAATAACTAACAGAGTTTCTTTTATTGAGTTTGATTACTCAGATACAAAAGAAGTACCTTATTATGATGGTGGTATTCCCGCGGGTTTTCCATCGCCTGCAGATGATTTTAAAGAATTAACTATCAGCTTCGATAAAGAAGTTTTCGGCACATCTCCATCTACAATATTTTGTGCCAGGGTAACTGGTTCGAGCATGGAAGGAGCTGGAATATCAAATAATGATATAATTGCGGTTGACAGATCTTTAGAACCTAAAAATGGTGATATCGCAGTTTGTTTAATCTATGACGATTTTACATTAAAAAGACTGCATGTAAACAAAGATTGTGTCTGGCTCATGCCTGAGAATGAAAAATACAAACCGATACAAATTACAGACAACGAATCATTTCAAATTTGGGGTATTGTAACTCACACATTGAAATATCATAGAAAACACTAATTTATGTATGCGCTTATCGATTGTAATAATTTCTACGCAAGTTGCGAAAGGGTTTTTCGTCCAAAGCTTCGTAACAAGCCAATAGTCGTGCTTTCCAATAACGATGGGTGCGTCGTGGCCAGGTCTCAAGAAAGTAAAGCTCTGGGCGTAAAAATGGGTGTTCCAATTTTTCAAATAAATGACCTCGTAAAAGAACACGGAATTGTTGTATGTTCTTCAAATTATACGTTGTATGGTGATCTGTCAAACAGAGTAATGACATTGATAAAACAATTTTCTCCGGATGTTGAAATTTACAGCATTGATGAAGCGTTTTTAAAATTTAACGGTTTTAAATATTTTGACTTTGATAAAATTGGACCAGAAATGCACAAAGTTGTAATAAAAGGAATTGGCATTCCTATATCTGTTGGCTTTGCTCCTACTAAAGCATTAGCCAAAGTTGCCAATAAAATTGCTAAAAAGTTTCCGGAACGCACAAACAATTATTACATTATAGATACTGACGAAAAAAGAATTAAAGCCTTGAAATGGACAGCTATTGAAGACGTATGGGGAATTGGCCGGCAACATACTACCAGATTAAAATCGATTGGCGTACATAATGCTTATCAGTTTACACAGCTAAATGATTCTTATGTTAGAAAATACTTTACTGTAGTGGGTTTGCGGTTAAAAAAAGATTTAGAAGGTGAGCCAACAATAGATTTTGAGGATATTAAACCAAAACAAAATATAGCCACAACTCGAAGCTTTGATGTAATGATGGAAAATAAAGATGATTTACGGGAGAGAGTTTCCACTTTCGCAACATTGGCCGGTGAAAAATTGCGCAAACAAAACAGCAATTGTGAACTGATCACTGTTTTTATTTATACTAACAGATTCAGGCAGGACCTGCCACAGTATCACGGCTCTAAAACAGTTAAATTACCTTTTCCTACTTCTTCGACGTTTGAATTAAATAAATATGCTCAAATTGCATTAGATTCTATTTTTGAACCAGGATATAAATATAAAAAAGCCGGTGTAATACTTATGGGAATTAGCCAAGATGAAACAATGCAACTTTCTATGTTTGAATATGAAAATCCAAAGCATAAAATTTTAATGAATGTTATGGATAAAATGAATTTAAAGCTCGGCGATAAAATAAAGTTTGGCAGTCAAGATTTAAAAAGAAAATGGAAAATGAGACAAGATAGTCTGTCCCCATGTTTTACAACAAATTTAAATGACATCATAAAAGTAAATGCAATTTCAAATGATTATCTTTAAGATAGCTAATTAATAAAAAATTTAAAAATATGTGTTATTTTACTCAACAAAATGCACCAGTTAGAAATTTAAGAGAACGATTTAATGCAGAGGTTGATAATGAAGATGCAATTGTTATCTCAAATTTTATTAATGGTTTTTCTTACCCTAATGTTCCTATAATACTCGATTCGTCCCCTAATGTAATAACTACAGATTACACATGGGGACTATTTCCTTTTTGGGCAAAAGATCTGTCTTTTAGAGAAAAAACTTTGAATGCAAGAATAGAAACTATTGAAAAAAAACCTTCATTTAGAAGTTCTATACAAAACAGATGTTTAATTATTGCAACAGGCTATTATGAATGGCATTGGAATGACCCTAAGGGAAAATCAAAAGATAAGTATGAATTAAAATCATTGGATGATGAAATATTCACATTTGCTGGATTATATACAACCTCAAAGAATCCTGAAACTGGCCAAGTAATGAATACTTACACTATGGTAACAACTGAAGGAAATGATTTGATGAAATATATACATAACAGCAAATCAATTAAGACAGGAAATTTACATGATGCCAGAATGCCAATATTGCTTAAAAAGCAGGATGAATCTGCTTGGTTAGATCAGAGCGTTAAATATTCAGAATTTGCTTTGCCTTATGAAGCAAACTTAACGGAATTTCCAAAAATACCACTAACACTAAATATATAAATATGGACCCGATTGACGATTTAACAGATGAACATTTAAAAGAGTTTTTCCTAGAGGATTTAAATTGCATAAATGATTTAACAGCATTTCGCTATCCTAATTACTTATATGATGATCATAGCTTCATTGAAGATCACATAAGAAGATGTCAAAACATACTAAGAAATTACATGATTAGTCAACACTCCGATTTTGAAATTGAAGACCAGGAATTACTTTCTATTATAGATGAAAAATTTGAAGAGATAATGAAGCTATGCGAAAATGAAATACAAGCTTTAAGTGTTAAGGCAGATTTTAAAACTGTATACATAAAAGATAACCAGGACTAAATCTTATTCTTTGCTAATGTCGGTATATTCTTTGTAGAACTTTTCAAATGTTGGTTTCATAAATGCAGAAAATTCATCCCCTTCTTTTTGATTTTTAAATACAAGTTTATTTTCATCAACTATTCTATTTATTTTAATATTTAGTCGTTTTGTAAACTGTTTGAAATTATCTAAATGAAATATTTTTACAGTAACTTGTTCAAGTCCGGACAAACTTTGAATCTCTGCTCTCATTTTAGAAATAAGTTCTTCTACCTCAATAATAAACTCTTTTTTAATTTTTTCGTAAATCATATCTTCTAATTTTTAAACCGTACTGTATTACAACAAATATAATATTCTTAAACACTCGATAATGAATTATTTTACTAACATACCGGACCAACATTTAAAGGAATTCTTTTTGAAAGACTTGACGTGCATTAATAATGTTATTGGTTTCAAATATCCAAATTATAAATTTGAATCTAACGACATCGAAGATGAAGATGAATTTTTCATGCAGCATCTTGAAAAATGTAAACGAATTTTAAAAAATTATATTAGATATGAATTATCTGAAATAGAGGAATTAGAAGATACAGAAATTGAAATTTTAGCAGAGAAAAAAGCACATGAAATTTATAGATCATGTGACAAGGAAGTTCAAAATGTGTGGGATTCACTCAATATGAAAGAAATCCATTTACACAAAAAAACAAAGTATTATAAAATAACTGATAGTCTAATTCTAATTCGTGGAGAAATAGCAGGAAGAAGTATCTTCCATAAAATTAAAAACTTATTTTCTAAGCCCAGGGTTTATAGATAGGACTAACTTAAACATAAATATCGATATCTTTTTGATCGGCCACTACCCTAGTTCCCTCTTTAGGTTCTTTTAAAATCTTGCTTGCTAAATTTAATATTTCCTCTGCAGAGAAAGAATTGTAATCAATCTGATCTCCTTCAAAATAAATATTTATAATGGTATTATTATCTATTTTGTCTTGCATTTCAGCATCAATATAGTCAGCTTGATTATCAGGCTCTATGCCAAAATAATCAATCTCAACAAGGTTATTGCTTATTAGTTGAGTAGTAAGCTTTAAAAAGCCACTTTCTCCTAATACTCTTTTTGGTGTTGTTAATGTAAGTGTATGTAGCATTATGAATTAATTAATTGGTTTTCTAAAAATGTTTTCATTTGAGTAAATTTATATTCTTCGAAAGGAATATCTTCCGGATATCTAACTGCATCCTTAAACCATTCCACATAGTGCTCTGTACAATATGACATGTTTAGCACCGGAATGAAATATCCTTTTTCCATCATTGAACAACAGCTGTCGCAAATCGAGAAACCTCCAGTTGATAAAAATTCTGCTGAGTTCATTTCTAATATTTTAAATAGCTTAATATTTGGAACTTCTTTGGCCACTTTAATGATTATTAAATTGAAATAATAAATATAAAAAAACCACCGCTAATAACCGTGGTTTAATTAATTTTTTGATTTAGAATTCTCTTAATAGAAACGCGCAATGTAAGAACTAATTTTAAAATTCTTACATATATATAAAATTTTTTATAAGTATTTTTTTATATAATTTTGATCCACCCCTTTTAATCTATTAGCACAATTTCCAAATTATGAGAAAACTTTACCTACTGCTAATTTTAGCATTAGCATCTAAGCAAACAGCTTATTCGCAAATCCCCCCAAATATTTCATATAAACAAAACAATGTTTTTGAAGTTGGTTCAGACATAGGCATTTTAAAACCAACTAATACCGGTGGTAGCATCTCAGGAGCTGAAGTAACCACTTTTGCAGGTAATGGTTTAACAGGCTCTCAAAACGGTATTGGAAATCAAGCAAGCTTCAATGTTCCCCAAGGAATGGCAATTGATTCCCAGGGAAATATTTATGTTGTAGATGTATACAATCATCAAATCAGAAAAATAACTCCTGCTGGAGTTGTATCAACTTTTGCGGGAAGTGGTCAGCCAGGTTCAAAAAATGGTCAAGGAGTTTCCGCAACCTTTAATTATCCAATTGATATTGCGATCGATCAGTCAGGAAATTTATTTGTTTCCGATTCAGGAAACCATAAAATCAGAAAAATTACACCTTCAGGAACAGTAACTACTTTTGCAGGAAGCGGCGCTCAAAAATTTGAAGACGGTACTGGAACTAATGCAAGTTTTAATATTCCCTTTGGTTTAGTTTTCGATTCTTTTCAAAATCTGTTTGTGGTCGATTCATATAATAATAGAATAAGAAAAATAACTCCATCATCTGTAGTTACAACCATCGCGGGAACTGGAGATAAAGGTGCTAATGATGGTTTAGGGATAAGTTCAAGCTTCAATTTTCCCCAGGGAATTACTATTGACTTGAATGACAATTTATATATTGCTGACATTTACAATAATAAAATTAGAAAAATTACACCTTCAACAATAGTTTCAACAATTGCAGGAAGTGGAGAAACTGGTAAAAAAGATGGAAATGCAAATGAAGCAACTTTTGACTCTCCCGCAGATGTGTCTTTTGATAATTATCGAAATTTAATTGTTGCTGATTTGAATAATAATAATATAAGAAAGATTTCTCCATTAGGAATTGTTTCAACAATTGCAGGAAATGGAGTGAGTGGCAATATTGATGGTACAGCTACAGATGCTTCATTCAATGGCCCAACAGGAATTATAATCAATAATGCAGGTGAAATCTATATTACCACAAGAAATAATACAGTACGTAAAATTATAAACAAGAATGGTACTTACAGTATAAATCCATTATTGCCTGAAGGATTAAAATTTAATCCCATTAATGGAGAAATTTATGGTACTGCTAAAGCTATAATGCCAAAAACGGAATTTACTGTCAGCGCAACTAATGAATATGGTTCAGCTTCATATACGTTTGCTATCCAGATAAATGATATTGCTCCAAATATTACTTATCAGACACCAAATTTATTTAACCAGGATAAATTAATTGTTCCCTTACTTCCATCTAATACTGGTGGAAAAATAATAACATATATCATAAATCCAAATCTTCCTTCCGGTCTTGACTTTAATATTGTTACAGGCGAAATTTCAGGTACTCCAAATAATTCTACTCCAAATATAATTTATACAATTACAGCATCTAACACTGGTGGTTCATCTTCATTTGAAATTTCAATAGGAATAATGGAAGAAAACGAAGAAAATATAAAAATTCAAATCTCCGAAGCAATAACACCAAATGGAGACGGAATTAATGATTATTGGATTATTAAGAACATAGAAAAATATACAAATTCCATTATATATGTATATAACCGATGGGGAACAGAAGTTTATTCTGCTAGAAATTATCAAAATGACTGGGACGGCCATTATAAAAATAATGCTCAGTCTTTACCTGATTCAAGTTCATATTTATATCAGATAGACATTGAAGGCGATGGTAGTATTGACTATCAGGGATGGATATATATAACTAAATAAATTACAATCTCAAATCTTAAAATGAAAACTATAAAATACTTATTGGCCGTAACATTATTATTTAGTGTAAGTCTTTCTGCTCAGCAAGAGAGTTTATTTACAACCTACAGATATAACATGAATCTTATCAATCCTGCATATGCCGGTGTAAATCATGAAACTGTATTTTCTAGCACCTTCCGGAATCAATGGACGGGAATTAAAGACTCTCCTCAAACTCAGGCTCTTTCTTTTGGAACACCATTAATAAAAAATGTCGGAATCGGGATTTCGATGATTTATGATCAAACTTTTATTGAAAAACAAACAATAGTGGGTTTAGACATTTCATATAGACTTCAGGTCAGTGGTTTAACTGATCTTTATTTGGGAATTAAGGCAGGAGGAACGTCATATAATGTAAATACTTCTGGTCTTGAAACTTATAATTTGCAATCCGACCCTGCGCTTTTTACAATAAATCAGTTCAATCCAAATATAGGAATTGGAGCCTTATTAAAAAACGATATATTTTTTATTTCACTTTCTGTTCCAAGATTATTAAATACTGAAAGGGCAAAAAATGTTAATGGTTATGCTTCATTAGCCACAGATAAACCAACTTATTATTTAAGTGGGGGTTATAATTATAATTTTGAAACATTAACACCTTTAGTTTTAAAACCATCGGTTATGTTACGATATGTAAATGGAGCTCCAGTGTCTGTAGATTTGAATACTATGTTAGAAATAGACAATATTTTTGAGATTGGTGGAACTTATAGAATAAATAACGCTTGCGCCGGTATTGCTACAATTAAAATAAGTAAACTTTTAAAAGTTGGATATGCTTATGAAATTAATTTTAAAAATGAACTTGCAAAAGCAAGAAATACAAATGAATTTTTTCTCCAATTTAAAATTTAAACTTACTGAATGCCTTTGTAAAAAATAATAAAATTGTAAATATTTTTGATTAATTATAAATAATGTCAATTTTTTTAATAATTTTATACATTATAAGGGTGTTTATTATTTTTATGTAAATTCTTATGTTTACTGTAAAACGGTAAGTATTAATTAATACTTTTGGGAAATAATCTTAATAAATTTTCCAAATCTATGAAAAAATTACTATTAATTGCGCTAGCGCTAAACTTCGTGGCTTGTTCAAATGATGACAGCACAGAAAACACAACTTCTGCAATTGCACCTGCAAAAAAAGAAACTTTTAATCCCAATCCTACTCCTCAGGATTATTTAAATGCAAAACACCCAGATTTTATGGCTTCTATAGAGTCATTAAAAAAAGAATCTCCCTTATCTGGCAGTACTGCAAAAACTCAAGCTTTTGTTAGTACTTATGTTCCAGATACAGCTTTTAGAAATGCAATTGTAAATATGGGAGCTGCGCAGGATGCCAATCCAGGAGATCAATGGGTTGAAGTAGACACTACTAGAGGAGGTTTATACATTGCAGGATTAGGTATTACTGATTTAACCGGAATAAATGGATTTACAGGTTTAAAACAGCTAATCGTTTCAGGAAATAATTTATCAACTATAAATGTTTCAGGATTAGCAAATTTAGAGTGGATTGAATGTCAGCAGAACCAATTAACAACTTTAAATTTAAGTGCAAATACTAAATTACAGCAGGTATGGTGTCATCTTAATCAATTAACTAGCTTGGTTCTTCCAAGTTCACCGACTTTATTTGGTGTGTGGTGTTATAGCAATCAGCTAGCAACTTTGAACCTAAATAACAATACTGGTATTACACAGTTGTTTATTCAAGGAAATCAACTTACTTCATTCAATTTTGCACCTTTTGTAAATATTGAGCAAATGAATGTTTCAAATAATAAGTGGGTTACTCTAAACTTTAATTCTAACCCTAAAATAAAATCAATCTGGTCATTTTCTATTACTACTCTTACCGATTTAAGTATCAAGAATGGAGCAAATACATTAGTTACTATTCAAGATTTTACAGGTAACACAAAAAGACCTCCAATTCATGTTGATGCATCATTTCTTCCAAATGCAAACACAGCATGGCCAAATAGAGGAGCTTCAACTTATGTACTATAATAATAGATTCTTATATTAAAAGAAAACCCTGTTCAGTGAACAGGGTTTTTTTATGACTATAGACTTTCTCTTCAATCTAAAGTCAAATTTGAATTAGTACACCTTTTAACGTACTAGTTCGAACTTCATTCAATACAAATATACTAATTTAATCTATTCTCAACACTGCTCTATCCTCTTCTTTCCCCCATTGTACCTGCCAAGTCCTACCATCTACTTTGTCAAGAAGAATAAAATTATATATGTTAGTTGTCGCATATAGAAAGAATCTACCGTTCTTCTCTTCATCTTTATTTACCAAAGAAATGTTTGATAGCGTAGTTACAAACCTAGATTTGCTTTCTGTACTCCATTGAACTTGCCACATTTGTCCAGTACGTGTATCCAATTTGATAAACGTATACAAATTTTGTGTTGGAAAAAGTTGATACGCTGAAGCCGTAAATTCTTGCTTGCTTTCAGCATTATTATTTGGAGTATCCTTTTTCAATTGCGTTTGAGCAACTAAATTCGTTGTGGCTAGCACTAGAATTAATAAAATTTTAATCTTTTTCATATTTGGTATATTTAAGAGTTAAATTCTTTCGCTCCATAATGATTCTGATATTAATTTTCTTCTAAATAAATAGGTTCTAAAAAAAGATCAACAAATGGGGCATTTAAAAAATCTCCATTCATATCTTGAACACGTATAATTTTATCAATTACTCTAAATAATCTTGTTTGGTAATCATTAGAAAGTTCTGTTTGCCAATCTTCTTGTGGACTAAAAAACGAAATCTTTTCATTACAATTGATTTGAATATTTGTTTTAAAAGAAATAGAACTATTGTCCCAAGACAAGTCTAATTCCTTTTTTTGGGATTTTATATTTAAAAAATAATGTGTCATATTTCTAGTCTTATCTTATAACAAAAAGTATATCCTATAAACTCTAATTACGAATATTTCTAATATAGAAAAATGCATTTATTTTGTCTTGTTTATATTTATGACCTAATAATATCATTGCAGCTATAAACTGACCATTTGAAACATATTTTCCTATATATTTTTCGCATTTATGTTTAAGACCATATGAAGAATGATTTAAATTAATCGTTGTTCTCGGAATTATCTCATAACTTATATAATCTTTAATTTCATTTAACTTAGAAATGTCTATAATATCTTCTTTTGCAATTTCTTGATCACTAAAACCATTCATTCCTAAGTTTTTTGGCAATATAATTTCTCTCATTTCCTTAAATAATTATTGTTATCAATTTCTCATGCGCATTCAAAATGACTAATTTTTGGTGGATTCTCTTCAAAATCTTGTTTTGCATTTTTCAAGTCATAATTTAATTGAAGATTCAAAAAATGTTTAGCACTACCTCCAAATACTTTTTCTAGCTTTAATGCCATCATTGGTGTTATAGAGGAATGTTCATTAATAATGTTTGACATATTGGAACGAGTGGTGTCAAGCAATTCAGCAATTTTACTTACTGATAATTTTCTACCTTCTACAAGTTCCATTTTTAAAATAGAACCTGGATGAATGTTTCTCATTTTCTTTTCCATAATACGTGTGTCTGTGATTGTAAATAAATAAATGTATGTGTGTATGTATATATGCGTATTCTATTATTCTATACTAGATATATTGAACTTTAAATATAATTAAAATTGTTATACCAAAAGCGATAGCAACTCTGATTCAAAAGAATCAGAATTGCCATTAAATTTTTCCATTAAATTTATTAATATTCATATTTACTAATGAGTATCTAAATAATCTAAATCGTAAGCATTTTTGTTTTCAAATCTAAATGTAATTCTGTAATTCCCTGAAATATCAAGACTCCAAACCCCTTTTAATTTCCCCTTAAGTTCATGTGGTCTAAGAAAGGTATAGAATGATAAATCATCAGGAACTTCTTCTAAAGCATCAATAATGGTTAAAACCTTTTCTACCCTTGAAAGGTGTGCATTATTAATTTTACTGCTGTTACCGTCGTTCCAAAGCTGTTTTAATGCTTTGTTTTTAAATGTTTTAATCATAAACATGGCTTTTATAATACAATTCATTTGTAAAGTGTAAAGATACACAATACACCTTGAAAAAACAAAAGAATATATACATTTATTTTCGACGATTATATCCATAAAAAAACCTCTAAAAAGAGGTTCAATTTGTTAGTTGTTTTTGTCTAGCAGTCTTTTAGTTTCATCCAGACTAATACCTTGAATTGTTTCATCAAAATTATCTTGAAGCAAATCTTGGAGATTATCGCATTCATCAAAGACATAAGGGAAGTCAAATGCATCGTAAATACTATCTGATTCCGATGGTTCAAGTAAAATTACTTCTTCCTTAGTACGTGGTAAAACTTCAATTTCGCTAAATGTATCTGGATATCCATTTAATATTTCTGCTAGCGTGTTAGCGTTATTTTCCGAAAGTGTTGTTAAACCTTCTTCTGAATTGATGTATAGAAAATACTTTTTCCCAGGAATTTCTTCAGCTGTAACTTTTACTAATACTGAGTGTGACATATAAATAAAATTAAGTTAAATTATCTTTCAAATGTATTAAATATAAAGTCTTGTCTCATTTTTTAATCAGAATAATTCATCTGTTAGGTTTAAAGTGGATATCGTTCAAGTACTTCTCTTTCCTTTTGAATTTTACTAATTTCTGCCCGAATAAAGCAAAGATCAATAAAGACATATATAAATAAAACTAAAAGAGCAATCAATATAATCTGTAATAATCTTGGCATTTTTCTAAATTCATAAATCTCTTTATTAATGTATATTCTAATTTTTTTCATTGTTTAAATGGCGTTTGGTGTTCTTAATTTCATTTAATCTTTTTTCCAAAAAAATAATTGAACGGTCTAGATCATCTTTGAAAATATTGAAATCCCGAAACATGAAAAAATTACGAATGAAAACAAATAATACAGGAATTAAAAATAACGAAATAGAAATAGGTAAGCTGAAATTCTCAATACTGTACCCAAGTAATAACAGCCAAATGAAATTGGCTGCATTCCTGGAATAAAGTTTTAAAGTATATTTTTTCATAGCATCAGTTTTAAGGTTTAAAGCAGAAATTTCTTTTTCTCAAGGTTTTTTACATCTTTAACGATTATGTAAGCTCCCATTCCATTGCAATAGACTACTTTTTTTATTTTATAATATTTTTTATTTTCAAAAACTCCTACCATAATAAAATCTCCTTTGATTGGTATTGTAGTTGTCTCATAATGGTCCAAAACAACTTTGTGATTATCAATATGCCGAACAGTTACAGAGGTCTTCATAATCTCTTCAACAACATAAGTCTGCAGTAGATCATGAAAATATGATCTAAGAGTTATAAACCTCACAAAATGAAACCATTTATTAGAAATTCTTCTTCTCAATTTTCTCCAGTATTCTTGAAATTTTTCAATGTTCATCTTTATATTTTTATGGTTCTTATTAAATATTTTCTCTTGCTAATTGGATTTCTTTTTTACTCCATTCCTGACTAATAGATTCTAAAAGTTCATATTCTTGAATTTGGATATCCATGTTTATTAAATCGAGCTTTCTGATTAAATCTGCTTTGTCTCTTTCCAGTTTTTCAATGTTCAGCGCCTTTGATTCAATCTCTCTTCCTATACCTCCATTTAATTTTCTGCACCAGTGAGTTTGCATAGACAGTAATTTAAATTTTGATCAAAAAAATCATAGAGTTTATTAAATTCAATTTCATCTTCTACGTAGTCGAAATAAAGCACTACAAGAGAATCGGCTGTTTCTAGAGGACAGTTTTCATCATAATCAGGAAAATCCATAAAGGAATTTTTTGCTTCTGTATTTCCCAATTTAATTATTGATTCAGGTGTAAAATCATGTCCGCAATTAAGTATGTATTGAGAAACTTCTTTGGCGTGTAAATCGACAAATTCTTTATACTTTGAATGTTCTTCGGGTGTAAATTTGTACATGATATTTTAATTAAAAATTAATGTTTGTTGTCCTTTTAATGTTTTTCAACCTTATAGAAAGAGAAATATTCTCTTCCTAACTTTTCTCTAATAACACTTCTTTCATTTTCTGAAACATGATTTTCTTCTGCAGTATAATTGTCTTCCAGTATCATTTCAATATTCCCGTTCCAACGTTTATCATCTATGAAATAACCGTACTTTGTAAAGCTTCTGTTACCAATATCAAAATCTGTCATTTCTTTTAAAGTCTGCATCCTTACATGTACAATGTGAATCTTTTGCTGAATGAATTTATCATTTGAATTAGATGAACTGTTTTCATAATAGACCGCCAGTTCTTTTTTACGGACAATCTTTTTTGTCAATCTTGCAAAACCATAAAAAACCCTGAATTGTCTTTTATTATCTTTTAGATAATCCATTTTTATTTTTAGTTCCTCAGGAGAAAGAGAGTATTTTTCTATTTTACTTTTAGCCATTTTAAAAAGTACATTTCCTTGTTTTTATTACTTAAAGATACCGCTTAAACCCCTGTATTTAAAGGATATTACGAGGAAAAACAGAATAATTAAAAGCTGTTTTTATTCCCTTTGGTTCATAATAGATCATCTACATAAAAGCGTTAAGGATAGAAGCAATTGTTTGAAATCTTTTTACAGCTTTTTCTGCTGAAAAAAATTGAGTGCGGATAGCCTGGCCAACGGAACGCCCAAAAAAATAAATAGACCATTAAAAAAAAACCTCCCCAAAAAAAGGAGAGGAATCAAAATTTTCCAAAGTCAAATTTTCTAAAACCAAAGGGTAAAAAACATTACTTGCTAACTATAATCAAATTACAATTTCGGCTTATTCACTTTACCTTTACTCTGATCTTCATCGTCTCTTTCATTATTATTTTTCTTATTCTCACGTTCAATCAAATGACCAAGCTTAACAATTTCTTTTTTCAAATTTTTAATTTCATCTGTACTATCAATTTTATTGTTCAGCACGTCATTAATTTCCTTTTGATTAACCAAAAGTCCTTCTAATTTTTTATTCTCACTATTCAGCAAAATTTCTAACCGGCTTAAACAATTCTTAGCATAATTTGCTACTTCAGAATCATCTTTAACAAACGTATTTGACTTCCAACCAATTTTAAACTTATTTGCAGTCTGCAGAAAAACATTGTAATTCTCTTTATCTATCGTAACATCTTTATGTTTAGGAGAAATTATCAGACCAAAACCATTAGAAAAATTAACGAAAGGCTCAGCATAATCTTTAGTTTTAAATTTACACTCAAGCTGATATCTAAGCGCAGTTGCAATTTCTTTATCATCACTAAAAACTTTATCATTAATTAAATTCGTCTGCAGATCTTTTTTTAATTCGATATCACTATTCAATTTCACAATAAGGCGTTCGCATTTTTGAATATCATCTTTAATAAAACTCAGCTGATTGGTTTTCTGTCTAAAGTTTAAATCATAAGAATTTTGTTTATCAATAAGACTGTTCAACTTTTTTTCAACCTGTAACTTCTGCGTTAAATATTGATTGGACGAGCAAGCGGCCATGTATTCTGAAAAATTCATACTTCCATTAACATCTATTAAACCTTCATCAATTACACGAGTGGAAACGCTTGAATTTTTAATCTGTAAAATGAAATTGTGTTTTATCTGCAGTAAATTAAATGTATAAGAATCCAAAGACTGCTTTGTCGCATAATAATTGACATTAAGTGTATTATCATACAAAGGCAAAAGTTTATTACCAGGGCGTTCACCTCTTCCATTTCTTTGGACCATATCTGTTGGACGCCAAGGAAAATCTAAATGGTGCAGCGCACACAATTTTTCCTGAACATTTCTACCAATTCCAAGTTTTGAAGTAGAGCCAATGAGAACTCGAATTATACCTTCATTAACATTTTTTAAAAGTGTTTGTATTTTTTTATCCCAATCATGAATGAAAGCAATTTCTTTTTCAGGAATACCTTTTGATATAAGAATTTCTTTAATATATGCGTACAAATTATAATTAACAGAACCCGGAACACCCTGATCACAAAAAATTAATTGCGTTCCTTTATCAGAATTATATTCATTATAGTAGTCAAGTACTGCATTTGACATTGTGTGTATTTTGTCATTTGGATGGTCCGGAAAATTTGGGTCAATTAATTTCAAAGACAAAGCCGATTTTCGTCCAAGATTTGTACAAATTAAGCCAACAGCTTTTTGAATATTTTTATCCGAAATTGAACCGGCAGATCTTCCAATTAAATAATCCGGATTTTTAGTTTCTCCAAATTTTTTAATTCTGTTAAAATATTCAAGCTGTTCCTTGTATGGTTCAATTGCAATTAGGTTTGTTTTAGCTTGTGGGCGTTCAATTTTAAAAGTATTGAAGTCGGCATAATTAGTAATGTCATTATACATTTTGGCAAGTTCCGGAACTTTAACAAAGTACCGGAATCTTTCTTTTTGTTTGATCATTCCGGTAACACTCTCTTCATATTCATTCGTTTTTCGGGCGAATACTCTGGCCCACTGGTCAAAATTATTCATTCCCTTTTCTTTAAGCATTTCAGGTCTTAAATATTTGAAAAGAAGATACAGCTCAGTAATACTATTACTGATCGTTGTTCCGGAAGCAAAAGTTATTCCTTTATCACCATTATGAATACCCTGAATATGGCGGACATAAGATAATAAGTTTGTAGTCTTTTGAACTTCATCCTGATTGCCTAATCCTGCAACTCTAGAGTGTTTAGTTGTGAAACTTAAGTTTTTAAATTCCTGGCTTTCATCAACAGTCATACTATTAAATCCAAGATCATCAAAAATTAATGTTCCTGATTCTTTCCTGCTATTAATTACATCATTAGCATATTTAAATTTAGCTTCAGCATCAGCAAGTTTTTTGTTTAAGGCATTTGTTTCACCACGTGATAAAAGTCTGCTTACATCGCTGTCATTTACAGTATTCTTTATTTCGTTTATCGTCTCCTGAAGAATTTCTTTCTGAGTATAAGGAGCAATAGGAAATTTCATTAAACAGGAATGAGCAGTGATAACTGCGTCCCAATTATTATTTGCAATTTTATAAAATGTTTCCTGTTTTTTTTCAGGTTTAAGATCATCAGGTTCAACTAATAAAAACTTTCCTTTTGGATATGTTGCTTTATAGGTTTCATAAATAGCAACGTAATTAGCATTTAAACCAGTTATCAATTCTTTAGATGTTAAACCAAATTGAATTTTTTTCATAGTGGTCATGGCCATAGTAAGCGATTTTCCAAATCCTACTTCATGATCTATTATTCCTCCTAATTGATTTATATTCTGCCATACTGCATTTTTTTGATGGTCGTAAGGTGTAACCATTGTTACATCATCAAAATTTAAAAGGGAAACATTATAATTTTCCTTCACAATTGCATTATTAAGCAGATGGTATTTATTTTCTAAAATCTCACACAAATCTGTTTTCTGCAATAACCAGTTGCTAAATGCGCTGTTCAATTTTTCAACAGCCAGTATAACAGCGTTCACCGTGTCTTTGTCAGCTACTTTCATTTTCTGATCACCGCGAATGATTTCCTTTTTATATTCCGGAATATTATGAATCATTGCGTATTCAAAAACTTTTAGATACCCTACTCTATTTGTGTTTGTTTCAACAGAATAGTTAGCATTTGCAAAACTGCTGTAGGGTCCTGAAATTTTAAATTTATCTATTGCAGAAATATGATTTATCGAAAAGTCCGGTGTACCAAAATGTTCTTTGGCAAATAATTCATAAATTGAATTATCTACCCAAGGTTCGCCCATTCCAGGATTTATTTCGGCTATGTTTAATTTAAACGGAATCGCTTTAATTAAAGTTTCCTTAGCTTTATCTATGATGTTTTTATCAATGAGTTCGGCCAACTTATTATCTGTCTGCAGTAATCCAGAGTTTTGATAAATACTCAATTTACCTTCGACATACCCGCTGACAAATTTTGATGGTACAACTAATTCAAAACCATCAATTTTATCATAACCTTTTATGATCGGGTTGATATATAGAATCTCTTTGTTTAAAGCTTCTTTTGCCCAGACATTAAATTCTTTTTGATACACTGAAGAAATAAAATCAACATCTAATCTGCCATACTTTTGAAAGCTTAAAGCAATAGAGTCTTCAACAGTTTGAATTTTCGGATTATCAATTTTTAAACTTCCAAAATCTTTTGAAAAAATTTCACTTTTATTCCAAACTCCATTTTCATAGATTTCTAAACCTTTAAGAAGATCACTGTCTGTTTCAGATGCTAATAATCTGCTGTTTGAAATCGTGTTAATATTATCTCCTAAAAAAACAAAAAGATCATACTGTTCGTTCAGGTTCTGCTGTAAAATATTCGCTTTTGGAATATTGTTTTCACGCAGTTCAAAACGAAGTTTTTTATAAGTATCTCTCAGTTCTAATAAAACAGATAATTTTTGATGATCTTTTGGGGCAACACTAAAAGGAACTTTATCTAAAAGACTTATAGATTCATTGCTGACAATAACTTTTTGAAATATATTATCAAGAAAAATGATATTACCCGGTTCAACAAAAGGATAAGATTTTAAAATTAAATCATGAGATTCAGAACTTAGTGATCTATTAACTTTTTTGTCTACCTGAAGCTCGATATCGAGTAATTTTTCAATACCATAGTTTTTAAAATCAGAATTTAATACTGCAGATAATCGTTCATGATTATCATCTGGAGTATTTTCCTGAACTGATAATATTTCCCTTCCAAGAACTCCAGTTGTAAAATATAAACTGCCTAAAATATTATCCGGATTATTATGAAGAAATTTATTGATAGGATATTTCTTTTCGTCTTCCAAATAATAAGTGGATTCTATATAATCTGATTCCCGCTGAGAAATTTTATTTTTCGGCTCTAATGGTTTTTGAAAAATCAATAAATCGCTTACAACTTTGGTTCTGCTTTCTTTAAAAGTCTGGTCGGAGAATCTGATGCAAGATATCAGGTTCATTTCTTTAACTAATCTTTCTCTTAATTCTCTGCCTTCAAAATCATTATTCATACTTGAAGTTGTCATTAAAGAAAGGATTCCTCCAGGCTTAACATTTTCAAGACCTTTTACAAAAAAGTAATTGTGGATTTTGCCATTTACTAAAAGCTTATTTTCATTAGATAAATGCTGATCATAAACAGAAAAATTTCCAAAAGGCACGTTGCCAATAGTAAGATCATATAGTTTTTCAGGTATAAAATCTTCATATCCTTTGTTATAAATTTGAACATTTGGGGAAGAAAAATTATTATGAAGAATCCGGGCGGTGAGATTATCTAATTCAACAGCATCAATTGAACTATTTGAGTTTAGGAATGGTTTAATAAATTTTCCTGATCCTGCAGAAGGTTCGCAGATATTATACGATTCAAGATTTTTATTTTCCCAATAATTTTGAATTGATTTGCTTAAAGCATCAACTATGTAATTAGGTGTAAAATATGAAGTAAGCATTGCCTGAGACAATGAATTTCGTTCCTCGAAAGTCAGTTTGCATAAAGCACTGTAGAGGTCTCTTTTTTGAGGAGTTAATTTTTCCGGAGAAATTGATTTATCAATGTACTGCAGAACTTCATAAAGACTGTCCTTAAATTTTGATAAACCCTCAGTATTGATTGTTTGTGATTGTTTTTGCGATATGTTTTTATCGGCTATGTAGTTGATTAAATCAACGAAGTCTTTTAAATCTTTAATTATCATTTGTCCTTAGTTTGGCAAATCGAACAAATGACTATTCTTTATTTTGTTTTATTTAATTTCTTCAGTATCGATAAATGGGTGTTTATCTAAATCAAACTGGTTAACGTATTCAATATCTTCGTTGTATTGTAATTCGTCGTTTAAAACGGCATAAATATCTTTGTATGCTAACTCTTTACACCCATCAGCAGGATGATTTAATTTTCTGTAGTCTATTTCTTTTTCTAGAAATAAATTCACTTTAGGTTCTAAATACGGTTCTAAAAGACTTGCTTCAGAAAGTGATTTATATACTAAAGGATATAATTCCTTTAAATGGCTAACAATGACCCTGTAATATGGAGTATCGATTAAGTTTCGATCATATTGATCATTAAATTCCAGCTGTCTTTTTTTAAAATTTTCTTCCATAACTTTTAACTTTTTCTATTTTGGGCAGTTCCTTTTTTTTTTCTGCAGTAATTCCTTTTCTTCTTTGTAATTCTTCATTCCAGTCATTTGAGTGAACCGGCTTATGCGGAATATACAATCTTTCGGCTTTTAATTCTTTTATAAATTCTTTAAAATTAGTTTGTACCAAATCTATAGACTTTGGAATATTTAATGTTATTGAAGTTTCATTTTCTTTAACTACAACATACTTGCCAAATCTATTATCTGCTGTAAAATTTTTATCAATATTATTGGCCTGCTGTTCAAAAACTGATTTTACATTTTCAGTATTCAGATCTTCTTTTTTCGTAAAAGTGAAATTGTAGAATGTATCATTTGAAGTAAACTCTACCGGTGTTATAAACTTGTTTATCAATGATGCTGTAAAAAGCACATCATAATTTTTTCCAGGCTTTTTAGATTCTAATTTATCAAAATCATTGTCAGTTAATGAAACAAATTTACAATCTGGAGTTAATGGCAGTTTTGAAATTTCTTCAATAATATTTTTCATTTTACTATCGTATAAGTTACCTGAAAATGATAAAAAACAATAATTTTTAGAACGGTCGAAACTTGGATTCGCATAAAGCAGTTCTATATAACTGGCAATATCAATTCCTGATTCTCCGTAAAAGACACCATCAATTTTATTCATGCCTTTTGTATTTGTGAAAAAGGCATTTTCGTGATCTCCTAAAATTGATTTTTGCTTTGAATTTCTAACTTCTAAACCTTTCAATTCCTCTCCTGAAGACAAACCAAATGCAACGTTTGTTATAATGTGGCCATTATCTAATCTGAAATAAGTATTAAATAATTTATCTTCAAAAAGTGGAAGTTTCAAAGTATTTAAACTAATGTTTCTTTCATTTGTCAAAAAGGAATAGTCCTCAATTGGTTTATGATTCCATTCTTTATTCTGCAGAGAATGTAAAGTTTCCTTCTTTTGTAAATATTTATCCTTATCTAGAATTGCTTCGCTTTTTCCCTGGTTAATATAGTTACCAAAAAATTCATTAAGCTTTACTAATGATTTATAAAAAGCTTCATTGCTTTTGTCTACCGAAACCGAACCGGAAATTCTATTTCCAACAAAGCTGATAATATCGCCTTTATCACTATCATTGTCTACATTAGAATAAGTGTTTGCTTTTGCTTTAACCAATATCCTATCTTTTGTAATAGGATTGTCCAATCTCATCCAGTTCTGAGTTGATTTTTCTTTATCAATTTTATAACCGTTTGACAATGCATATTCAACAAAATTAATTTGGGCAATAATTTCATCTTTACTTTTAAATGTTGTGGCCATAAAAAACTGATTTAAAAATTATTTATACTTTGAAACTACTTTTGTGTATTTGTTTAATACATCGTGAAATTCTTCATGAATTTCAATTAGTTCTTGTTTATCAATATCTAAGTAGATATGCTGTTCCTCCTTTTTGAAGTAATCATCATTTTCAAACTCTAATAGCCATTTATAAGAATAGCCTAAACTTGTAAAATGATTTATTATCGTCAGAAAATTAATTCCTGTTCCTCCTTTACCATGCTCAATGTTGTGTAAAGCTCCTGAAGGAAGGGAAAGCATTTCTTCGTAACCCTTTATTGACCATCCGTGAGTAATCCTTAATTGTCTGATTCTTTCACCAACTTTTAAAAAGTGTTCTTTCTGTAGATTGATTTGGGCATCTGTATCGTTATTATTCTTAGTCACTACTATATATTTTTAATTTGATAAAACAAATATTTTCTCTTCTTCTATATATTTTTCAATGATTTCTTCATCACTGGTCTTGTCAGCTACAGCTGTACTAATTTTAATATTCTGCATTGTCCAGTCTAAATACATTGGCTTTTCAATATGAATATCAAATGGCGCAGGAAAAACTTTAATCAATATCTTTTCTATAAAGAATAAAGTTTTAAAGTTTTTAGGAATTTTAATCAACAAATTTCCCTGTTCATCTTGTGTAGGTACTATTATATCATCTTTTAAAATTGGTTTTGCATCTTCACCTAAAGTCTTTAAAACCTGTTGAACTTTAGACGTATTATTTGTCCTTATATGTCTTAATAATTTATCAAGATTTTTTTCCTCACTTTTGCTGTCAATTTTTATTGTAATTGCTTCATAAGTTTCTTTTACGAATTCAATTTCAGCATTTATCATTTGAAGGATTATTTTAATTTCATTTACAAAGTTTACTATAGAGACATTACCGGCTAAATATAAATTGCTTTTTTGTCTATTTAATACACTTTTTAAATGCTCATAGGTTGTTTCATCTTGTTTAAAAATTGAAACATAAAACCTATTCTCTTTTAAATGCGAAAAATGCGCTAACGCATCTTTTGGATTATTTACAACTGTAACTTTTGTTCTAATACTAACTTTACCTTTAAAATTCTGGTCAAGTAAAAAGTTATTTGAAAACCACAATCCTGTTTCCACTGTTCCTGGAGCAAAAAAATTAATATCTGATTTTACTCTCTTTTTTTCTTCAATTTTATTCTCAAAATATAAACCACATTCTTTTCCAGATTCATTATATAATGGAAAAGCTGTATTTATAATGTCCAACTGTTCTTCGTTTATTATAAGACCTCTAGAATTGAAAATCGTTCCTTTGAATATTGGATGATCTAAAATGCTTTTTGAGATCTGAAAAGATTCAAGATATTTTGAATCATAAATTGGTTCGCATTTATAAAATGTCGTAAAAGTGTTCTGCTTTAAATTTTTTAAATCCTCGGCTGTTGTATCTAAATCTTTTTTTGTTTCATTCTCGCCGTTTGAATTTATGTAGAATACAAGTTTTCTAACAGCTTCTATAAAGTGATCTTTGTTAGGCGCAAATGTTTCATAATCACTTTCAAGTTCAATTCTGTTTTTAACGAAATCAATAATGTTGCCAGAATCGCTAAATAATGAACTATAATAAATGTCAGTACCTTTATTATTTCCCACAAAAACGATATCATCATTGAGGACCAGACTATCTTGTTTCGTATAACATTTGAATCCTTTCACGTTCTTGTGGGGCAACAATTTGTATCCGTTGGCAATCAGATACTCGTGAAAATCAATGTTCTTTAAAATTTTTGGAATAACATCTTCCAAACTAGCAAATGCCATCATATAGGTTTCTTTTTTTAGAAAATATACGCAAGATAGTCACAAAATTTTAAATTCGTTAAAATCCTTAATAATATGTAAATGTTATTCTTTCTTTTTCAAATCATTAATGTTTGGTATAGTGGATAAAAAGTCTTTCATTCTGTTTTTTTCATATTCCTGATCATCATCATCATCGTCAGATTCTTCCTCAAATAATATTTTTTCTTCAACATGATCAAAATCATAATTCCCTATTTCTTCATTTTCAATTACTTCATTATGATTAAAAATCATTTCTTCCTCTTGTCCATTATTTTGAAATGGTAAAATATTATCTTGTTCCAGGCTTGATCTTACATTATCAGCTTCTGCTTCGATTGCATTTTGTCTTTCATCTTCAATGCGCAGCATTTCTTCTGCCACTAGTTCATTTATCTGAGTTTGAATAAGACGAACATTATCTCTCAGGTCTTCAGATGTTAAATTTGGATAAACCATAGGGTACTTAACATTGCTCATGTCGTCTTTAGGGGGATTAACATCACCTCGAAAAGCTTTTAATTCAATCTTTTGTTTAAAATTATCTGAAACAACTCCGCAGAACTCTCCTTGAGATAATTGAGAAATATCTTCCGGTGGGACTATATAATCTCTTTGAGTATTAAAGCTTGTTGAAGTGTTATCCTGATTAATAGATATAGATTGGGTAGTATAATTTATTTTTCCAATTGCTTCAGACATTTTTTTAGCTGTATCAATAGCTACTTTTCCAACTACAATATTATCAATGGTATTAAAAATTGAATCTGCATATTCTTTACCATATTCTAAGATTAATTGAGTATAATCTTGAGCAGATAAAACAGTACAGACTTTGTTACTACGAGCTGTCGCAATTAATGTATTTAAACCGTGAATATATGTTGTCGGAAATTCATCGACATGATAAGCGCATGGCACTCGGCCGTGGTCATTAATTAATTTTGCACTTTGACTGAGGTATAAGCCAAGAGCCGGTGCATTTGTTTTTTGAGTTTCCGGATTATTTGCAATATTCAAAATTGTTACTTCTTCCGGCAGATTTACTTTTAAATTTACTCCCGTATTATCAGGGTCAGTCATTACCCAAAACATTTCATCTGTTGCACATTTTCCTAATGGGATTCTTGCCGAAGCTGTCTGTCCGCTTAACTGCTCAAAAGATTCCTTCGCTAATGCATCAGAAAATGATGATGTAAAATATCTAAGATCAGGATAGCTGTCTAATATAGTTAAAAGCTTTTCATCAGGTTGCTGAATTAACTCTATAAGGTGTGGAAATGAACAATAAATACCTCCTTTGTACTCTCTTAAAAACCACAATGCGGCAACTGTCAAAGACATTGCCGACATTTGAAAGAAATCCTGTTTCTGCGCACTTTTTTTATCAAGATTGTAATAGATAGTATAAACAGCATCCATTGCTTCCTGCTTACTTTTTAATAATCTTCTATGAATTGGATTACATCTGTCTGAATATCGTGGGTCAGAAATATTTATACAGGCAAATCTTCCCTTATTATCATATTTTTCATAGGAAGATTGATGTTTTAAAAAATAATAATAAGCGAAGTTAGTCAGAGTTGGAAACTTATAATCATAATTTATAAAAGCAAAACCTTTTAGAATCCATTGTCTGATAAATTCCTCATTAAATGAATATGATTTTCCGGAACCTGGTTTACCTAATACAAGTGTTGCTCTTTCCGGAGAAACAAAATTTATATAACCTTGTTCCATTATAGGTTGCATCTTCTTATCATAAGCTTTTACAAATGTAAATGGAATATTAACACTCATGGGATTTACAAGAAGCTCGGTGTTTTGAGGAAATATTTTATTTACTTTATTGTATCTGTCTTTGATAAGTGTATTGTCAAAAAGTCTGTGCAGTGCGTGATAGCTTTTAATTACAAGTGCATACGAACCTAAAACCAGTATAGTATATAAAAAAACATTTCTATACATAAAAATTAAAAGTGATGTACATAAGAAAAGTACAGTTGTGCTGATTCCAAAAATGATAGCTTCATTTTTTTCAATATCAACATTCTTTTTTCCATTGTCAAACATCACAAAAAAAATACTCATTAATAAAACGCCTAGTTTTGGATAAAATGGACTTTTTAGAAAACCCATTTTAAGGAAAAATTTAATAATAGTATCAAAAAGACCGTGATGTAGTCCAACTCCATGAAAAAACTTGTAGTTAAAATAATAGATATCAAGCAAAAGGAATATCATTGCCAATAACATTCCTAAGCCTTTATACTTTTCAAATTGATTTTTATCATCCATAAATTATTTGATTTAAAATTTTAAAAAAAAACCTCCCACATTGGGAGGCTTTTAAACACAAAATAAAGAATAGCCATTTGCCGTTGCTATTAATATTTTAAAAACACTATCAAACGATTGCCCCCGTTTATACGATAGTGTTTTAAGGAAGAAGAGTAAACCTACTAAACTCTTAAACCAGTTTGTTTTATATTTTTTTGAATATGATTTTTTTCAGAAATTAGATTTAATTCTTTTGCTTTTTCCATTGAAAGGATTTGTAAACTTCCTTTGTTTTTTTCCTGGGCAGATAACATTATAAAGTAATTTTTTCCTTTTATTTCTCCAGTAATTCCTTTACCATTTTTCAGATCTTCTTTTTGTTGGACTGTAGGTGAAAAACCATAAATATTATCAATTGATAAATTACTTTCAGTAGATAGCTGTACATGTTTAGTTGTTTCAGGTTTCACAGTTTCTTGTTGGATTTTTATTTCTTTTTTGTCAACATACATTACATCTTCTTTTTTAATATGTTTTTTAGTTTCGAAAACTTCATTGTTATTATCAACATCATGATACTTTTCGATTAATTTATTGTTCTCGTCAATTGAAAAAGTAGAACTCCAGTTATTACTTGCAGAAAATTCAAAACTATCTAGCAATATCATTTTCTTTTCATAATCTGTTACCGGAATCCCATTAATAATATCAGGAACAGAATTTAATTGTGCTTTTGTAAACTCGGGGAAATCAACAATTGGCATATCAGTAAATTCTATTCCATTCATATGCTGAGAATACTGTAATTTTTGTTCTGCAGTCGCTGGAGTAATCTCTACTTTTTGACTTTCATCTAGTTGAATATTTTTATTTTCAAAAAATACATTTTCTTTTGATATAAATTCCTGAATATTTCTCACTTCAGGATTGTAATCATCTTTTATTATATGCTTTTTCAAATAACTGTCATTATCTATAAAATAATTGAACGTGATACCGTTTTCATATAAATCAGGATAATTGTTTAAAAGCAATTGGATTTTATCCCCTTTGTCTAAAATATTAGTTTCTATCACATCAGGAATTGAATTTAGTTGCTTTTCTGAATAAAGCTCTACATAAGCTTTAACATCTATGGATACTAACCGGTCTGTAAATGATTCTTCAATTTGTTCTTTTGTTGCAGGAATCACTTTAATTTTTTCAATTTCTTTAATAATAATATCTTGTTTATTATTTATTTGAAAATCTGCAGGTTCTGAATGGATCACAGTTTTTTTTTCCTGATCTTTTTCAAAAACCTTCAAAAAATTTTGTTCATTTTTAGAAAACTTTCTTTCCCCATCCATATAAAATTCTTCTGGAGAACTTTTTTTCATTTCATTTATGAAAGCTTTATACTCTTGTGAATTCTTAACAAAATAATCTTGAATATTCTCAATTAGACCCATAGCAATATTTTTTAAATTAAGTTAAAAACACTACCTACAACCAAGCCCACGTGCAGGTAGTGTTTAAGGACATTATCAACAACCTATTTCAATTTTACGCCCTTTGATTTTTCATTTTTTTTTTCTTCTTTGGCTTCCTGAATTAATTTTAATTCTTTTGCTTTTTCCTCAGTATAACTTTTAATACCATCTGCTTTAGAAGATGCAGCCGAAGGCTGAATAAAATAATTTTTTCCTTTTATTTCAATGATTGTTCCATTTCCGGATTTAAGTTCTTGAAGCTGTTTTTCATTTGGCGTTACTCCGAAAATCTTACCAATGTAAATATCGTTTTCTCTTGCAGTAACAACTTTATTTAAACCTTTATCAAGTGAAACCCATAAATTAAATTCTTTGCCTTCACCAGATTTAAAACCTTGCACTAATCCTAATTCACCTGTTTTTTGTAATTTCTGTTTTTGCTCAGCACCTAAAACTTTCCCGTAAATTGGTCTTTCAAGATTCAGCTCTTTAAATTTTACATCAGCATGTACATATGGAAGTTTGCTTTCTTCCATTCTTTTCATTTGTAATCTCCCTTCGGTAGGTTTTAAAGTACCATCAATGTTTTTTTCTATTGAAATTACATCTGTCTTATTTCCCAACATCAGATTAAAAATGTAATTTTTATTTTCTGCAAAATTTACCTTAACATCTGATTTATTACTTAAAGCCGATTTTACATCATCATAAGTAAATTTTAAGTAAACCATTTTCTGGTCTTTATCTAAAATAAAGAGTGGTTCAATTTTTTCACCTTTTGGAACTATCAGAGACTTCACATCTTTTGAATTATAAATTTGAAGTTCTGTGTTTCCATCTTTATCAAATTCTTTAATCTTACCCTGATAGTGTACATTGTCTTTTACATATGCTACTGGGTCATTTACCTGAAGCGGTCTTGTTACTCCTTTTACTTCGATTTCATTTACATCTTGATCTTTCATAATATTCCTTATTTAGTTAAAGTTTTATCATTCTCAGCTATCCAGTAGAGAAATGAAATAAGCATACCTCCATAAACAATGATTAGTAAAAAGATTCCATAATAAGTCCTTGCAGTTTCTTTTTCTAATTCTTTATCCATGTTAGCTTTTAAAATTTTTACGTTTTCCATGTTATTAATTTTTTGTTATACCTAATGATTTTATATTCTTTTTAGAAGTACTCTCTTTAAGCAGTAATGAACATTTTCCTAAAAAAAAACTATAATCGGCAACATAATTTTTTAGTTCCTTTTTAGAGGTCTTTTGAGGTTGAGTAAATTTTCCTTTGTTAGATAAACAAGTATTAGTAACATTAAGGGTGATATCATGTCCTTGAGAAAGAAGCTCTTTTTGTTCGGTGCTTAAATTGAAATCTATTTGAGATTCCAGGATTTCGTCAAAAAGTTCTTTTTTGACATGAAGTGTGTTTTTTAATTTCTTATCGTAAAAAAAGATATTATTATTTTTAGTGTAAGGATTGTGTTTGCTTGTATTTGAATTAAATACAATTGTAAAGTTTTTTTGACCCTCAACTTCATAAGCTCTAAATCTATAGCTTACTTCCTTGCCCTCATGTTGAAATTTAAAATCGTCTGAAAAAAAACCAATTTTTAAATTTTTATTGTTTTTTAGATTCTCTTGAATTTCTTTTTTTATTTCAGCAGGCAGTCTTTGATAGATTGTTGTGGTCATTTTTATAGAAATTAATTTTTTCCAAATATATTAAAAATTTTAATACATTTTAATTTTAATCAAAAATAATGATAAGTTGATGAAAAATAAAAACCGATGTGATTATCACATCGGTTTGTCTTTCTTATATAATATTTGAGATTTTTCTATTTTTTGGGAAATTCAAAGCTGACTTTAAAAGTTGAATCTAATATTAATTTGGCTTCAAAAGTTGAACCAGTTTTAGATACAAAACCTTTTATCAAATTAGTCTTCTTGTCTTTTACTAATTTTATTAAATCATTTTGGCTAATTTTCTTTTTAGAAATTTCTTTGAATACTACAAAATCACAGTTAGTATAATCATTGCATTTAAAAACTTTGTCGTTATCTTCTATTTTGCCATCCTTACATTTTGGGCAGTCACAGATTGAAATTTTACTAAAATCAAATTTTAATTTTTTGGTTTCCTGATCTATTGTCAGGCATGCGTTAAATTCTTTTTTTTCTTTATTAAGAAATCCTTTTATTAAATCGGTCTTATTGTTTTTTACCAAATCAATAACGTTAGAACTTGTAATTGTTTTTTCGGATATTTTTTTCCAAATAACTGGAAAATTGCAACTTTCTGAATCACTGCTGTTACATCTAAATTGATTTCCTTTCTCAATTATTTTTCCCGTTTTACAATTAGGACAATTGATAATTTCTTTGTCGAATGTTTCAATCTGTAAAGTTTTAATTGAATCTATTAATTCCTTTATATAAATATTTATTTCACTATTGAATTGATCGTAAGAATAATTTCCATTTTCCATCTGCATCAGCTTACTCTCCCATTCCCCCGTAAGTTCAGCTTTTGAAATTTTAAGATCTTTAACTTGGTTATATAAATTCAACCCTAAATCTGTTGGAATAATATTTTTTTTAGCTCTAACTATATAATTCCTTTTAATTAAAAGTTCGATTATTGAAGCTCTAGTAGCTGGCGTTCCTAATCCTCCTTCTTTCATTGCCTGAGCAAGTTCAGAATCCTCTATTAATTTACCTGCGGTTTCCATACTGTGCAATAAACTACTCTCCGTAAAAAGTGGAAGTGGTTTAGTAAAGCTTTTTACGATTTCTTTTTTAATAATTGAAAGATTTTCTCCAATTTTTAGGTTAGGTAATTTTTGTTCTTTTTCTTGATTTTCATCATCATTAAAAATATCAGAAGAAATTGATCTCCATCCTCTTTCCTTTATTACAGTTCCGGCAGAACTAAATTTTCCTTTTTCTGTATCAATGATTATAGTTGTACTTTCTTTTACACAGACAGGCATAAAAGCTTCTAAAAATCTATTGACAACTAAATTGTAAATTGATTTTTCATCATCATTTAAATTTTGAAAATTAACTTTGTTTTCTGTTGGAATTATAGCGTGGTGATCAGTTACTTTATTATTGTCAATCGGTCTAGTCGACAATTTATTATTTAATAAAAAATTAATTGAATCCTTACTATCATGAAACTTTAAAATATCGCTAAAAAGTCCAGGAAGTGTTGATACCATATCGTCACTTAAAAACTTAGATGAAGTTCTTGGATATGATAAAATTTTATGTTTTTCATAAAGTTCCTGAGCGGTGGTTAAAGTCTTTTGAGCAGAAAAACCAAATCTTTTATTTGCTTCCATTTGAAGTGAAGTAAGATCAAATAAATATGGAGGATTATCTTTTACTTCCTTAGTAATAATATCAGTTACTTTTAAATTTAAATCTAAAGTATCAAGTATTATTTGCGCTTTAGATTCTTCATCAAAGTTACTTTCAAATCTAGCTTTAAATTCTAATTTATTAAGTGGAAACAATAGTAGTTCTGGAGTGTAATACGGAACAGGTTTAAAATCTATATTTTGAAGATACCTATGGCAGATTAATGCTAAAGTTGGAGTTTGTACTCTACCCAATGATAATAATCCGGAGCCTGCCTTTGTAGTCATACCTATAGTAGCATTAATTCCTACTATATAATCTGCCTGATTCCGTGCTTTAGCAGAATTAAATAAATTATCAAAATCTGTTCCAGGTTTTAATTTATTAAATCCATCCTTTATTGCCTGATCTGTTAGCGAGCTTATCCATAATCTTTCAAAATTTTTATCTGACTTTGATAGGTTATAAATGTATCTAAAAATGAGTTCTCCTTCCCTACCTGCATCAGTAGCGCAAATAATCTTTTCAGATTTTTCAAATAAACTCTTAATAACTTTGAATTGTTTATCAGCTCCTTTAGATATTTTTAATTCAAACTTTTCAGGAATAAAAGGTAATGTTTTCAACTCCCATTTATCACCGTAACCAAGTTCTTTTAAATCTTTGATCTCAACTAAATGCCCAAATGCCCAAGTAACAGCGTAATTGTTTCCTTCTAAATATCCTTCTTTTTTATTATTTGCACCCAAAAAACTAGCAATATCACGTGCTACAGAGGGTTTTTCTGCTAAAACTGTTATCATATTTTATATATTAAATTTTATTCAAATATATTAATATTTTTAACTGTTATATTTTTTCATTAATATTTTTAACAAGTACAGAATAATTCAATTTATAAACCTCGTTTACGTTTTCTTCGATTTTTAAGTGGCATATCATCCGGAACACCTGCTGTATTATTATTTTTTAGTACTTCAGAAAACATAGAAAAGATGTTTGTATTATCATTATCTAACGGACCAAAATAACTATTATCAATCATAGTATCATTCGTATTATCATCTATGATTTTCTTATCCAGATCTGAAATGTTTTTTAAATCATCATCAATAATCTTTAAAAAATCTTTAGTCTTAATTTTCATTTCAGTCGCCGAATATGTAATATTTGACTTCATATCTTTAAATAATAAACCATAAATAGAGTTAATATCATCGCCAGTTTGAGTTCTTTTTACAACAACTTCAATACCTTTTTTCTTTAAGCTAATTATAAAATCGCTTAATTTTTCTTTAAAAACATCTTTGCCTTCATCTTGAATTAAACTAATTCTATGCTTTTCTTTTAAAGGATTTATTACAGAATAAAGTTTACCCATTATCCCCTTCTGAAGAGCTTCTTTTTGTTTTAAATTTATTTCAATCTGGGTTTCTATCGATTGGTAAGCAAAACTATTATCAAGATCAACTGCTGTAATACCCTTAGATGTAGTGTCAAAATTTTCATTTCTTAATTGATCTATAGGTAATAAGTAGAAAGAATGGCCTTTAACAGTTTCATTAATATCTGTAGAAATAATTCTTTTCATCTGATGATCATCTAGCAATTTTTCAAATTGCTTAATCGATGTTGGTTTATCACTCATTACATCACTAAGAACCCTTTTCATTATGGCAGTCAAACTATGTTTTCCTTGCTCTAAATGTTCATTAATTGCTTTATGAATATCTTTCTTAGAAAATATTTCATTCCTTTCTACAGCTTTAGTAATACTGTATTTTTCCTCCAGTTTACGAGTTAAAGCCTGGCTTCTATAATATATGTGAGAATCATTTATTTTTTTTCTTTCAGAATTTATTTGAGAAGAAACTATATGAACATGCGGATGTTCTTTATCAAAATGTCTGTAAATTGCGTAAGGCTGATCTTTATAACCCATCTCTTCCATATAGTCTTGAGCTATTTTATAAATGGAATTATTGTCTAAAATATCATCTTTATGGAAGTTTAAACTAATATGAATATTACTTTTTTTTACATCAGGATTTAAATTATTATAGTCTTTAATAGTCGAAACTATAGTTTCAAAATCATTTTTATTTATAAGATTAGTACCTAAAAGTAATCCTTCAATTTCACCATTTTTATCTTCAATAGTTTTATCATGGTTATATTTAACCATACCTAAAGTATAAACACCAGTGCTTATTTTTGCAATCATTAATTATTAATCCTTAAATATTACTCTCAATTTTACTGTAAATAATTTTAATATCATCTACATTTTTAATCAATAAATTAATTTCATCTTTTGAAAATGAATCCATTTTTCGTTGATTAAAACTTCTAATTAATTGATTAAAGTTATTTCCTATGCGTCTAACTTCTTCAATTAGTATTCCTTTTTTTATTCTTGCATCATTATCAAAAGTAACAATTCGATATTCATTATTGATCAAAATATCACGAAGCATCGAGTTAATATTTGTATAATCGCTTTTTTCAAACTTATCAGTTATTACTTTATACTCTTCTTCTGAAAATAAAATTTCTTTTCTAAATGTTTTCTTTTTTTCTTTTTCTGGTCTGCTCATAAAAATAGATCAATTTCCAATTTTTTAAAAATACGACTCCGGAGTATTTTATTCCCGAAGGGCGAGGCGTTAGGAGGCGTGAAAAACAAAAAATCGTAGATTTTTTAGTTTTGATACGTATCATAACACACCTCGCTAAATTACTTCGTAATTTCAAAGATAAACTTTTTATTATTTAATTAATAGAATTAAGTGAATAATCTGTTTAAGTATATTTTTATTAATTAAATGAATTATAGAATTATACTATTGTACTATTATACTTTTGGATTCCTATAAATTCCGCCATAAAAGAAGTTGTATAAAAGTATAATAGTATAAAATTATACTTTAAAATACCTGTTCAAAATCAAGATTAAAAAAATGAATATACTTTTATACTAATACACTATTATACTTTTATACTTTTGTTAGCGTCCAACAACTCATAAGTAATTATACTATTATACTTTTATACTATTATACTTTTATGCTTTTATGATTTAGGTTCTTGATATAGTTATAACTTTATAAAGTTATACTTTTATACTAGTATACTTTTATATTAATTAATTAATTTATTTTTATATTAATATATTTGTTTATTATTTTGTTAATATATATATTTGTTTTTTAATTTATAAATTAGTTAATATTTAAAATAGTTAAGTATTTAATTAATATATAAATTCATTATTTAATTTATTTCTAAATAAAAAAAAACATTAATAATTTAATTAATAAGTAAAAAAATAAATTTCTAATTTTATAAATTAATAAATCATGGGAAAAATTATTGGGTTATTGAACCAAAAGGGGGGAGTAGGAAAATCAACATTGGCAATGCATCTTGCAATGGCATTATATCACAATTTGAATTTCAAAAAAGAATCTAACTTTGTTGCGTTGTATGATTCTGATAACCCCCAATATTCAATCGACGCAATTCGAAATGAAGAAGCATCATTATTAAAACTCGCTTTAGAAGATGGAAACAATTTCTATTCATCAAAGGTTCAAAATATATATAAAAATGATTTTGTACCTATTAATATTTATAAAGGTGACATTCAAGATGTAACTTCAAAAATTGATCTTCTAAAGAGCAATTATGAATACACAATCATTGATGTTGTAGGTACAGTGAATACCGAGGGTTATAATGAAGATTTTATCAAAATATTTGATTATATTATAGTTCCCACAAGTACTGAGTTTGATGTTGTAAGAAGTACAATTTCATTTGTTGCAAGTGTAATTGCCCCAATTTCTGCTAACAGCGATATGAATTATGGAATTGTATTAAATAATGTTGATAGTGTTGCATCAGGAACATACAATATGTTAATCAATGATCTCAAGACTAATGGTTTTAATGTTTTGGACAATGTAATTAATAGAAGAAAAAAATACGTTAGTCTTTATTTAAGAGACGGTAATAAAGGACTACTTTCTACTTTGTATCCAAATTATGACAAACCAATTATAGGATTAATGGAAGAAATTTTAAAAAATATAAACAAGAATAAAAATGAAAAAGAATAATAATAGTTTCATATCTGCAATTGCAACTGGTGCGAGTTTAAATGACTTGTCTAAGACTGAACCACAGGGAAAGGAAAAAGCTGTAACAGAACCTGGAGAATTAAACAATGACGTTCAAGAAGAAGAAAAAGAAGAAATTCAAAATATTAATGACCAAGCTAAAGACGAGGTTAATCATGTGGCAAACATAAAACCAGATCAAACTAGAAAATCAAAATCTAAAAACAATAAGGAGTTTATAGAAAATATAATTGCATTGTACAACGAAAAAAATCCAATTAAAAATAAAGAAAAAACATCTTTAATTGTAACACCACAACTTCAATATAAATTAAAAATGCTGGCGTTATCATCTAAAGTGAATCTTAATGATTTAACAAATGCAATCTTTACTTCATTCCTAGAGGAAAATAAAGAAGATATTGAAGCGCTTATGAAAAAAATGATCTAAAGCATGGATAAGTTTTTAAATATAAATCCAGTATATATAATAAGCGGTATTGCTATAATACTGCTATATTATCTTGTCTTAATACTCTATGAGAGAAAATTAAAAAAAAGACATATTATTAAAAATTTTAACGAAGATGAACCGAGTGTTAAAAATTTTCATAAATTAGCCGATAATTTTGAAAGCGCTCCGGTATACAATAAAGTTAACGCTAAGCCTGTAATTTCAGAAAATGAAAACAGTGACTGGCGTAAAACGTTAGAAGATATTAATGATCTCGAAAGAGAATTAAACACTAATAACAGTCTAGATCAATTACTATTAGATAATGATATAGATACTGAAAAATAGATTTTAAAGGCGCTTTCAGAATATAAAGAAGTAATAATTTAAACTTTATATATTATGAAAAAAGCGTTATCACCATTATTATTATTAGTTACCTCAATTGGTTTTGCTCAAAAATCAGGAGGACTGGCAAGCGGATTGTCAGCGGCAACAGGCGAACTTCAAAGCATTGTTGAACCAATTACCACATTTTTATACGTTATAGCTGCCATAATCGGAGTATTTGGCGCTATACGTGTATATTCCAAACATCAGAACGGCGATCAGGATACAAATAAAGCAATGGGCCAATGGGGTTTTGCTTTTGTATTCTTGATCGCTGCAGGTTTTATAATCAAAGCGACATTCTCTGTATAAGGAATGAAATTTAATCCTAGAAAAAGAGTTGGTTCTCCTGCATCCTTCAGAGGGGTGCGGGGGACATACCTTACAACAATGCTAATGTTTATCGGGGGAGGTTTATTTCTGATACTGATCTTTTTAATCTTTCCTTTTCCAATGTTAGTTCGATTAATACTCACTCTAGCTGTGTTGTGTTTTTTGTTGTACAAGTACAATGATCTTAAGAAACTTTCAAAAGGAGATTTAAACAAATCTCTTAAAAGTAGCTGTAGAAAAACCTTTGTTATAAAGCCTAAAAAATTATGAAACAAGTTAACCTAGATAGTATTCGTCCAATATGGACGATAGATGATGATAATACAATATTATCAAAGATTGGTTCGTATTCTCGAATATTTGAATTAAAACTTCCTGCAATATTTACTATGTCTACTAAAGAATATGAAAGATGTATGAATGAATTTAATTCAATATTTAGTGTTCTTCCTGATTATACCATAATTCACAAAATGGATATCTATTTCAAAAAGAAATTTAATAGTAATAAAATCCAAAATAGAAATGACGATTTTTTAAAATCGGCATATAAAGCAAAGTTCAATGAAGCTCCATTACTGGAACATAAAACTTATTTAATAATTAGCCAGTCTTCACCGACTATAAAAAAAAACAACTCTTTAACTTCTTTGGTATTCAAAAATAATTTTGTTCCAAAGGAACTAAAATCTACACAGGTTAAAAATGAATTTGACGTAGCCGTAGAGCGTATTAAATCTATTTTTAAAGAATCACAGTCCTTTGAATTAAGAGGATTAGACAGAAAAGAAATTGAAACTTTATGTGATCAATATGAAAATATGAATTTTGGAGAACTTAAATTTTCTTCAGAGATATTCCAGGATTCAACTAAAACTAAAATTGGCACAAACTTTATCAGCTCCTTAGCAGTAAATTCTTTAGAGTGTCTTCCAAATGAATATGAAAACACATATGTAGATACAAAATTTTCTACTGATAAATCTAGTGTGAAGTTTTCAATATATCATCCAATAGGGTTAGGGTTCAAAGAAAATCACATAGTAAATCAGGTTTGGATAAAGGAAAGTAAGGAAGATATAAAAATCGAGTTAAAAAATATTGACAATTACAATAAAACTTTCTTGGCACAAGACACAGCTAATCCTTTAAATTTAGAGGATTCACAAAGTTACGCTCAGAAGTTAGAAGAAGGTTACTTCCCTGTTTCTTATCATAGTAACGTAATGTTGTGGGACGCAGATCAGTCAAATCTAGAGTTTTTACAAAATAAACTTATTGCCAATTTTAATTCAATAAATTTTAGACCAAACGTTGCATGGAACGAAGTTCTTCCCCTTTGGTTAAGCTGTTATCCAGGGAATATTGCAGACTTAGGTTATTTCGACCAAACATTTAAATTATTAGATATTCAAGCTTCTGCACTTTCAATTTACGAAACAACCAGTACAGATGATATCTCTGAATTTGGAATGCAATTGGCAGACAGATATAATGGTACTCCACTATATGTGGATATATCTGACTTACCAATGAAAATTGGAACTACCACAAATAGAAATAAAATGATTATTGGACCATCTGGTTCTGGAAAGTCATTTACAACAAACCATATGGTAAACAGCTATTTGGATTTTAATACTCACATGGTAATTGTTGATGTCGGAGATTCCTATGAACGCTTATGTAAATTAAGAGGGGGGACGTATTTAACATTCACAACTGAAAAACCAATTTCCTTTAATCCATTTTATGTTGAAAGAGGAGATTTAGAAGAGGAATATGATGCAAATGGAAAAGTCAAAATTACTGCTACAAGAAATAAAATTAATATAGAAAAAAAGGAAAGTTTAATAAAACTGATTTTCACGCTATGGAAAAAAAATGCAGGTGATGAAACAAAAGACGAAGATGCAATTATCCGTGAAGCGTTGAATGAATATTACGACCATATAGATAAAACTAATGAGTTTATGGATTTTAATTCTTACTACAAATTCATGGTAGAAGTTTATTTTCCAAAAATTGCAGACACAAAACAATCAAACTTAATTAATGCAAATTCATTCGAAAATGTATTACGAATGTTTTATCAAGGAGGGGAGTATGATTATCTCTTAAACTCAAAAGAGAATATTGATCTTCTACATCAAAAGTTAATAATATTTGAGCTAGATAATATTAAAGATCACTCTATTTTATTTCCAATTGTAACCTTAATGATTATGGACACATTCATAACCAAAATGAGGCTTTTAAAAGGAACTAGAAAAGTGTTATTACTAGAAGAAGCTTGGAAAGCTATTACTAAAGAAGGTATGGCAGAATTTCTAAAATATCTTTTTAAAACAGTTCGTAAACACTTTGGGGAAGCTTGGCTAGTTACACAGGAACTAGATGATATTATTGGAAATAAAATTGTCAAAGATACAGTACTTAAAAACTGCGGAGCTAAAATATTACTTGATATGCGAGAGTACGCAAATGATTTCGACGCAATTCAAGCTTCATTATCTCTTTCAGACAAAGCAAAAGAACAAATTCTATCTCTTAATAGAAACAATTTACCCGGAGGAAAATATAAAGAAGTTTTTATAGGACTGGGTAATGAAGGAACGATTTACGGACTGAATGTTTCTAAAGAAGAATATGCAACCTATACCACTGAAAAAAGTGAAAAAGAAAAAATAGAACTATTAGCAGATCAATACGGTGATTTAGAAACTGGAATTAAAATGTTTGCTGATAAAATGTAAAACCATAAACAATTTTAAAACAATGAAAAAAATAATTTTAGTTACACTATTTAATATGGCAATTTTTAGTGTGAATGCACAAAACAGCCAAGAACTCGAAGCTTTAAAAGCGCTAGACACATTAACTGAACCGACAAAATCTGCACCAGTTAAAAATGAAGCCGAAATTGGAAATGCAATAAGTATTATCAAAAAAATCACAGTATTAAATGGTCAATACAATTCACTTTTGAACAACTACGAAAAGAATGATCAGAACGATAAATTAAGCCAGGAAACAATGTATATGAAACACCTGCTTTCTGAAATATCTTCTATTTATTCGAAAGGAGTATTCTTCCTAAAAAAAGATGATATGATAACGTCCAGTGAAAAGGAAAATTATGAAAAAATCTATAATACCACGATAAGTGAAAGCTTAGATGATTTTGAATTTGCCATACGAATAATCAAAAATGACAATATTCAAATGAGTAACAAAAAAATCATAGCAGTTGTTGAAGATCTAAAAAACAAACAATTTCAGAGAAGAGATACAATGAGTTTTTATAACGAAAAAATTTCCTCTGATTCTGATTACAAAAAACTTAATCTAAATGTGAAACAAAATAATAAAAATTAGAAACCATGAAAAAAATAACTCTAATAATAGTAATGATTTGTTTGGTATCATTTAAAGGCTTTGCTCAAATTCCTGTTACAGATGCAGCCGCAGGCGGGCAATTAACTGCCTTAAATACTTCAGCAATGAAAGCAGCTGGAGATAGAGCTTCCGCATTAGCAAAAGCAGTTGCAACATTAAACCAATTAACTGCATTAAAAAAACAATATGATAAGACTGTTGAAATGGTTGAGGACATTTCTGATTATGTGAAGCAGAGTAAACAGGTAGTCAATATGAAAAACAGTTTGTCTGAAATCACTTCTGAATATTCAAAAGGAATTAGTTATGTCTACTCAGATAAAAATATTAGTGCAAAAGATAGAGCCGTCTTTTCTTCAGTTTATACTAAAATGGTAGGTAAGGCACTAGATGATTTTGAATACGGGACAAAAGTAATAACTGATGGTAATTTAAAAATGAACGATGCTGAACGGTTAACTATACTAAGTGAAGTAGAAACAAAAATGAGCAAAAACAAAAATATGATCAGATATTTTAATGGCTCAATTAAAAGAGCTGTTGCTCAAAAAACCAAAGGGAAAAATCAACAGCAGTTTATTCAAGAAAACAAAAACAGTTTTAACCAAATAAAAGATTAATCATGGACGGAACATACATAAACGGATATTTAAATGAGATCATGGAAGACTACTTAAAAAGTATGGATTCCTTTCTTTTTGTAGCAAAAATTATAGCATTGTTAGGATTAATCGTATCGGCATATTTTGCTTTTTTTCAAATGATGGACGGTTCAAACAACAATGAAGCACTTAGCAAGTTCCTGAAGAAATTCCTGCTTACATTTTTGGGTATATTTTATTATACAACTTTTATAACTGTAATAAATATTCCACTTAATGCCATAACTGAAGCTGCACGAGCAGTAGCAATTCAGGATATGACAGACCAATATAATGTCAGTAGGGTTCAAACAAAAGAATGGATGGGAATGGAAGAAGAAGACCCTGAAATAAAAGCAGAAGTGGCTCGACTACTCGCCGAAGCAAATGCTGAAAAAGGATATACACCTAAAAAAAATGAAGAACAAAGTTTAACTGACACAATTCTAACAACATTAACTGAAGCAGGTAACGTAATCTCTAATGCATTTACTGAAATGTTGACAGATGCTCTTTTATTAGTTTCTGAATTAGCATTAATTATTCTAAATATCATTAGAGGTTTTTATCTAATTGTTCTGTCTCTATTTGGAATTTTTGTTCTGGCACTTTCCACATTTCCAAGTCTTGAAGGCTCTTTTTCCCAATGGTTAATGAAGTATATAAATGTTTATTTATGGTTGCCAATAGGCTTTATATTCCAAGGAATTTTAGCAAAAATTGAGTTAATGAACCAATTACGTCCATTAGACGAATATGAAGCAGGAGTAAGCACTTTCAGTATTTTAATTAGCCTTTGTACAATAATTGGTTTTCTAACAATTCCATCAATCAGTTCTTGGATGGTAAATGCATCAACAAGTAGTATTTCTGGAAAAATGGAACAAAAAGGACAAAAAGCCGGTGAACAAATTGCAAAAGCAAGTAAAGCTGTAATGGGAGTTTAAAACCTTAAATAATTAGAAATGAAAATATTACAAAACATAGATACTTCTTTAAAAAGCATGAGAATCATTTCACTTGCTGTTATCGTTTTTTCGTTATTATTTTGTGGCTTTATTTATACAAAATCAATGGCTCAGGTTGACGAAAGTAGAAATAAAGTCTACTTACTAAGCAATGGTGACGCATTAGAATTAGTACGTAGTCGAAGTGGAAAAGATAATATTACAGCTGAGATTAAAAATCACATAACAATGTTCCATCAATTTTTTTATGACCTAGACCCCGACCCAGTCGATATAAAGACTAGAATCGGGAAAGCTCTTTATTTAATAGATGATTCTGGAAAGCAGATTCATTTTAAAAGAGAAGAAGCTCTTTACTATCATCAACTTATAGACGGTAGTATTTCTACAAGAGTTTTTATTGATTCAATAGGATTGTCCTTAGATCAAAACAACAAATATCAATGTAAAATATATGCGTGGCAGAAATTTACAAGAAGTTCCGGAGTAACCGAGAAAAGAATCGATGCTGAATGCAGTATTAGAAATGTTGCAAGAACTGATAGTAACCCACACGGTTTTTTAATTGAACAATACAGATTAATTAATAACACTAATAAAAATGAAGAGTCTAAATAACCCCGAAAACGTTGTTACAAGTCAGCCTTTTTTTGAAACCATATTTACTAAACACAAAAAACTATTGTATGCATTACCTATAGTTGTTGTGTTAATCATAGTTGGTTTATATATGACTAGTAGTAGTTCAAATGCTCAACCTGTGGCAGATGAATCAAATGTTGATGTAACGTTGCCTGGTGCAAAAACTAAAGAATTATCGAATGACAAACTTGATGTTATGAGTGATTTTTCAGAATTGAATGAAGAGAAAGAAAAGCAACAGACTAAATCAGAACAGTTCAATGTAGAAAATGTAAATACAAATGAAACTGTTCCTGGACAAACTTATCAGAATGAAAATGATAAAGTTGTTGTAGATAAGGTCAATAAAATGCTTGTAGAAATGAATAAAGAGACAAAGAAGCAAAAAAAATCATCTTCTAATATTTCTTCTTCAAACTACTCAAGCTCTAATTACTCTTCAACAAAACCTGAAGTAGATTATGAACAGAAAAGCAATACTGAATCATGCTTTAATAGTTTTTTTAATTCCAAAAGCAGTAATAATTCAGCGGGAAATTCGAAAGTTCAACAACAAACTGAAGAACTTATATATGCTTCAATCAAAGGTGACCATTTAAGATTAAGAAACAACAGCAGAGTAACATTAATTCTTCCAAAAGAAACTATTATCGACGGAAAAGTTTTTAAGAAAAATACTCTTATATACGCTCAGGCTACTTTTAATCAAAACAGGGTTAATCTAAGCATCAATAATATAAATCAAGTTCCTTTAAAAATTAAAGCATATGATGCAGAGGACGGAAATTTAGGACTGCAAGTTCAAAGAAGTTTAGTAGCAGAAACTGGTTCAGAAGTAGCACAAGATGGAGCTGACGAAATTGATGTAAATGGAGTGCCATTAGGAAACACAATAAAAAGCTTATTTAAAAGAAAACAGCAAGAACCAAAAATCGATTTATTAAACAACCAAAGGTTGATATTAAAACTAGGTCAATAAATGAAAAAAATAATCTTAATTCTAACAATACTACTTTTTCAAATAGATTTAGGCTATTCACAAAATGTAGCACCTACTGCTCCTCAGGAATTAATCATTTATTGTACAAGCAATAAAAATACAAACCTATTTTTCAGCAGTGCAATAAAAAGTGGAATTGTAGGTAACTCTAATTTCACTTTTGGTTATTCATCCAATGGAGATAGCAAAATAGGCATTCTAAAAGCAACTCCTGGAGCAGAAAGTAATTTATTGGTTATTACATCAAATGGTAACATATATTCATTTATAGTAAGATATAAAGCTGAAATTTCAATGCTAAACTATTTTGTAAAAGATAACATGGCAATTGGAAATGAAAGTGGTTCTGTAGTATTTGAAGATGGAACTGGCCAACAATTAACCAAAGGGGAAGAAAAAGTATCAAATGCCGAACCTGAACCAAAGTCTAAAATTGTAGAATCAATAAAGGTAAACAACTATGAATCTACTACGGTTGCCCCATCTTCCAATGATAGTAATAAACTTCAAAGTACAGCTAATAAGGAAATTGAAAAACCGGTTTTCTATAATCGAATTTACGGTTCTAAAAACAAAGTGACAATCAAGTTAAAAAACATCAGTTACGTTGATAATGAACTCTATTTCACATTGGTATTAAGCAATGAATCAACTTTAGATTACGATATAAATTATCTGAATTTCTATATCATTTCTAGAAATAAAAATAGAAATACAGTAGCTCAGACAATACCTTATGAAGCTTTATACATTCATAATAATCCAACTAAAATTTTAGCGAAGGAAGAAACAGAAGTAGTATTTGTCTACAAAAAATTTACAATCAATGAAAACAAGATTTTGTTGGTTGAATTAACAGAGGATAACGGAGAGAGAACCGTGAAACTAGAAATTCCAAATACATTTATCAATAACCCAAATTAAATTTTACCTAATGAGAAAAATTACTTTTCTAATAACCAGTTTATTAATGATAACTATGTCCACTAAGGCACAAAGTTATGCAAATGCCTTTGCCGGAAACATTGGTATCGTCCAAGACGGAATAGGGGGAGTATTCAGCTACAACTATTTTTTAGACCGTCATGATTTTATAGATGCGGGTGTCCTACTCACCGCAGCTAACTTCAAATATGTTAATGGAATAAAAATTCCATATAACGATTTTACTTTAAATCTAGGATATTCAAAAAACGTCTTTTGGAATTATAAAAACACATTTAACGTTAATATAGGCGCAGGAGGTGTTTTTGGTTATGAGACAGTTAATAAAGGTGATAAAGAGCTTAGCAATGGTGCTGTTATTAGAAGCGAACCTGGCTTTATCTATGGGGCATATATAGGAGTTGATTTCGATTATGCCATTACAGATCGTTACTCAATTACATTAAGAGCAAACGAGTATTACCATGCTAATTCTGACTTAGGCGAATTTATGCCTTTTCTAGGATTAGGTTTTAGATATTACGCTAATTAACAACTGTCAACATGAAACAATTTTATAAAAGTATTACCTATTTATTCCTTTTTGCAATCATATTTTTAATGGGTTGCACCAAAGATATAGACATCGAAGACGAATTCAGTTTTGAATTTGAAATAACCGCAAATCATGAAGGTTTTGTATATGAAACAGCCCCTCTTGATATTGTTATCAAACCTAAAAGAGTAGTTTCTGGAACTACATATGAAATAAGTTATGTTCTTGAAAAAGAAGAATCTCACCTTGAAACAAAATCACCAACTACTGTAATTAAACCTTCAGAAAAACATGATCTTGGAGAAACTTTAGAACATGAATTTAATTATCTACCTACAACAGTGGGTGATCATGTAATGATTATTACTATAAAAGATAATCATGGTATTGAAAAAACTCAAAAATTTGAGTATAAATCTAAATACGCACCATTTACATTTTTATTAACCCCAAATTTAAGCACCTATACTATTAACGCAAAAGGGGCGATGACTTCTACACTTATCAGAAAAGAAAATGATAGTTTTAGATTTAGTTATACTGTTACAAATGGTACAGGAATTATATATGATGGTGAAACACCAATTGCACCAGGAGAAACTTATGAATTAAAAAGTGGTGTTAAACAATTACATTATATGCCTACTACATTAGGTTTGCATACAATTACAGCTTTTGTAGTTGCAGATGATAAAGCTGAAATAGCAAGACAAGTTGAAGTAATGGTAGACAACGTACCTTTTACTTTAAGCGCGACAGCGGCTACAACTTCTGTAAATGCTAACCAAGAATTGGTTATAGCAGTTGATTTATCAGAACAAATAAGAACTAATGGAGTTAAATATGAAATTTCGCATTCGTATGACCCTAAAGGAATAGCCGGAGTAATTAAAAATCCTGCTGGAGTTGCTGTACAAGCGGGAACTACTGCACCAATTGAAGTAGGAACACATCAATACAGATTTAAACCTGCGGGGATAGGTGTTTCCACTATTACTTTTAAAATTAAAGATAGTAATGGCCAGATTAAAGAAGCAACAGTAATTATAACAGTACAAAATGTACCTTTTTCTTTTACTGCAATTCCTGCAGAGAAAACTATATTATTAAACAAAAATGCTGTTATTAATTTTAATCTAGTAACAAACTCAAACGATACTAGCGGATTAACTTATAAATTAGTTTATAGTCCAATAGAAGGAGACGGTACATTGACAGCATCGGATGGAACTGTGCTTAAATCAGGAACTCCATTTACAGTAGACAAAGGAACATTTAATTTTAATTATTTACCTAAAACACTAGGTAGTCATAAATTAAATTTTGTAGTTACAGATAATAACGGAGAGCAAAGAATGGCTTCGGTAGAAATGAATACCACACATACTGGTGTTACATTCAATGTTTCTAGCGTTACTCAAACCTATGTAAATCAGTCTGTACCATTAAACTTTACTATTACTCCTCAAAGTGCCGGAGATTTAGATTATAAAATGAACTACTATGTTAGTGGTGGAGAAGGAGTGCTTAAAAATGGAGAAACTGTTATTACACCAGGAAATTTTATTGATGTTTCTAGAGGATCTTTTTCATACCGATTTACACCAACAATTGCAGGAAATTATGTTTTCACATTTGAACTTAAAGACAGTAATGGACAAATAGTTAAAAAAGAACTTACGGTTGTAGTATTAAACAATAAATTTACTTTTACACCAACACCTAGCCAAAGTGTTTTTGTAAATGAAGAGAACATATTTAATTATGCTCTTGTACCGACTGGAGATTATTCCGGAACAACTTATAACGTTTCATATTCAATTGAATCTGGTCAATTAGGTTCATTCTTAAAAGATAATCAACCAATTCAGCAGGGTATTCCAGTTGTTGTTACTCCTACTGCTTTTAAATTAGTATATAAACCAACTTCTGTTGGAGAGCATAAAATACATTATGTAGTTACAGACAGTAATGGCCTAAAAGAAGAAATTACTCAAACTGTACAAGTTGTTGCATCGAATTATAAATTTAGCATTCAGCAAAGTAATACTAAAATTTATAAAAATAATCCGGATGCATTAATTCTAAGTTTATCACAAGATCAGATTAATCCAAGGATAAAATATGTATTAAATTATACAATTACTGGTGTTGGGCAATTATTAGAAAATGGTGTTCCTGTTGTGAACGGAAGTGAAATTACTCCAGGGAATAAAAACTATAGTTTTGTATCAGATCAAAGCGGTAATAGCAAGATTGATTTTTCTATTAAAGACAGCAATGAAGTATCACACACTCAAACAGTTAATTATACTGTTGTAAATACTGATTTTGCATTATCAACTACTGGTGACGGAACTTTAAATCTTGGTAAAACTAAAGCTATCAATTACTTCATTTCACAAGTAGTTACTGATAATACAGCTACATATCAGGTAAGATTCTTATTAGAAAATGGCGGTACTGGTTCAGGGGTTATAATAAAAGATGGGGTAGAAGTACCATTTGGAAGTTTTACTGATTCTAAACTTGGTGTAACAAACCTTCAGTTTAAAGGAACACAAGTTGGACCGGTAAATGTAAAAGTGGAAGTAAAAGACAGTAATGGAGTAGTCCATACTTCTACGATAGCTTTTAGCGTTGTAGAAATTGGTTATACATTCTCAGGTGCTTCACAAAGCAATGAAATTTTTATAACTGCATCTACTAACATCAATTTTGATATTACAGAGACAGCTCCATCTGAAACAGAATATGAGTTTAAATATGCTGTAACAAAAGGTGAAGCTTTAATCAAAAATGGAACAAAAGAGATTTTAGCCAATACATGGGAAAGTGTGAATGTTGGTTCTTTCAACAGAACATTTGTTGGAACAAAAGACGGAGAAACATTAATTGAGTTTACTGTTAGAAACAAAACAACTTCTATACAAAAAACTCAAACAATAAAGGTAAACGTAATTCCATCTGAATATACATTTAATGCATCGGCAACAAGTAATAATGAGCTTACGAAAGTGCCTGTAAACGTTAACTTCAACGTAAACCAAGTAGGAGGTAGCGCTGATTCTTACCAAATGGTTTTCAATACTTCAGGAACAGGAACATTTGTATACAATAATATTACTTATACACAGGGACAAATGATACCATTCATTAGTGGGCCATCTTCAGGAAAATATATTGGAACATCAAGTGGTAACCACAATGTAAGTTTTACAGTAACTAATCAAAACAATAAAACAAAATCATCACAAGTAAATATTACTTATAAAAACAATGATTTTACTTTATCTACTTCAGGTGATGGTTCTTTAAATGTTAACCAAGAGAAAAACTTCAATGTATTTTTATCACAAAATGCGAGTGATAATGATATAACTTATCAGGTTAAATATACAATAGGTTCAGGTTCTATCGGAAATGGATATATTACTAAAGCAGGTTCTCCAGTAAGTCTTGGTACTTACGAAGAAATCAATAAAGGGACTACTCAATTGACATTCCACGGTACAGAAGTAGGAGCTATTTCAGTACTTGTTGATGTAAAAGACAGTAATGGTATTGTACATTCTGCAACATTAAATTTTAATGTTAGAGGAATTTCATTTGATTTCACAGGAGCTTCGCAAGACAACAGTATTTTTGTTACTTCAAGTACTAATCTAAACTTTGATGTTACAGAAACTGCCACTTCAGGAACTGCTTATGAAATGAAATATGCATTTACAGAGGGTAATGGCCAGATTAAAAATGGAGCAAATCCAGTTATGGCTAACCAATGGGAAAGTGTAAATATTGGTTCTTTCAACAGATCATTTGTTGGAACTACTGTAGGAACTGTAAAAATGTTATTTACTGTTAGAAATAAAACTTCATTAGTTGAGAAAACTCAAGTTGTTACAGTTGTGGTTACAGCATCTGATTACACATTCGCAGCAACAGGCACAACAAATAACCAAATTACTAAAACACCGGTTAACGTTAATTTTAACGTAAATCAAGTTGGTGGTGGAGCTGATACTTATGGAATGACATACACTACTTCAGGAACTGGAACTTTTGTTTATAATGGAACAGTATACACTCCAGGAGAAGTTATTCCAGTAACAAAAGGATCTTCTAATGGTCAGTACATTGGAACTACTGGTGGTGCGCATGACATTGTATTTACTGTAACTAATCAGGATGCTAAAACTAAAACAGCAACTGTTAAGCTAAATTATATCAATAATGATTTCACATTATCAAGTTCAGGAGACGGTTCCGTAAATGTGAATGCTTCCAAAACATTTAATTTATTCTTATCTCAGTCTACTACAGATAATGCAATTTCATATGAAGTTAAATATACTATAGGTTCAGGTACTGTAGGAACAGGTACTATTACCCAAGGCGGTGTGGCTGTTCCTTATGGTACAGGAGTGCAGATTGCTAAAGGTACTACTGTATTAGTCTTTAACGGTACTGCAGAGGGAGCTGTTATAATAAATGCAGAAGTAAAAGACAGTAATGGTATAACACATACAACTGCTTTAAACTTTAATGTAAAAGGAATCTCTTATAATTTTACTGGAGCTCCTCAAGATAACAGTATTTTTGTAACATCTTCAACTAACTTAAATTTCGATATTTCAGAAACTGCTCCTTCAGGAACAAATTATGAAATGAAATATGCTTTTACAGAGGGTAATGGCCAGATTAAAAATGGTTCAAATCTAGTATTAGCTAATCAATGGGAAAGTGTAAATGTTGGCGCATTCAGCAGATCGTTTGTTGGTACTAATGTTGGTACAATTAAAGTATTGTTTATTGTGAGAAACAAAACAACTTTGGTGGAGAAAACTCAATTAATAACTGTCGTAGTTACAGCTTCAGATTATACTTTCTCAGCAACGGGAACAACAAATAACCAAATAACTAAAACACCGGTTAACGTTAACTTTAACGTAAATCAAGTTGGTGGTGGAGCTGATACTTATGGAATGACATTTACTACTTCAGGAACTGGAACATTTGTTTACAATGGAACAACATATACTCCAGGAGAAGTTATTCCAGTAACAAAAGGATCTTCTAATGGTCAGTACATTGGAACTACTGGTGGTGCGCATGATATTGTGTTTACAGTAACTAATCAGGATGCTAAAACTAAAACAGCAACTGTTAAGCTAAATTACATCAATAATGATTTCACATTATCAAGTTCAGGAGACGGTTCACTAAATATAAATGCATCAAAAACATTTAATTTATTTTTATCTCAGTCTACGGCAGATAATACAATTTCATACGAAGTTAAATATACTATTGCATCAGGTTCTGTTGGTAATGGTACTCTAACAAATGCAGGAACTGCAGTTGCTTATGGTAACTTTCTTCCAATTGCAAAAGGTACTAGCGAATTAGTATTCAATGGAACAGCTGAAGGAGTAGTAATTATCAATGCAGAAGTAAAAGACAGTAATGGAATTACTCACTCTACTGTACTTAACTTTAACGTTAAAGGTATCTCTTATGATTTCTCTGGAGCTTCACAGGATAACAGTATTTTTGTAACTGGTTCTACTAATTTAAACTTTGATATTTCAGAAACTGCTACTTCAGGAACTGCTTATGAAATGAAATATGCTTTCACGGAAGGTAATGGCCAAATCAAAAATGGTGCGAATTTAGTATTAGCTAATCAATGGGGAACTGTAAATGTTGGTTCTTTCAACAGATCATTTGTTGGTACTAATGTTGGTACTGTTAAAGTATTATTTACTGTCAGAAATAAAACATCTTTAGTTGAAAAAACTCAATTAATTACAATTGTAGTTACTCCTTCAGATTATACTTTTTCAGCAACAGGTACAACAAATAACCAAATTACTAAAACACCGGTTAACGTTAATTTTAACGTAAATCAAGTTGGTGGTGGAGCTGATACTTATGGAATGACATTTACTACTTCAGGAACTGGAACATTTGTTTACAATGGAACAACATACACTCCAGGAGAAGTTATTCCAGTAACAAAAGGATCTTCTAATGGTCAGTACATCGGTACTACTGGTGGTGCGCATGATATTGTATTTACTGTAACAAATCAGGATAATAAATCTAAAACTGCAACAGTAAAATTAAACTATGTGATTAATGATTTCACTTTGTCAAGTTCAGGTGATGGTACTTTAAATATAAATGCTGCCAAAGCATTTAATTTGTTCTTGTCTCAGGCCACAACTGATAATAGTATTTCTTATGAAGTGAAGTACACTATTGCTTCTGGTTCTGTTGGTAATGGTACAATAACTAAAGCAGGAATTGCTGTTCCTTACGGTACATATCAAACAATTACAAAAGGAACTTCTGAACTGGTATTTAATGGTACAGCCGAAGGAGCTGTAGCAATCAATGCAGAAGTAAAAGACAGTAATGGAATTTCACATACTACTGTTCTTAATTTCAATGTAAGAGCAATTTCATATAATTTCACTGGAGCATCACAAGCTAATACAATTAATTTAGGTGCTAATACACCACTTACTTTTGATATTACTGAGACAGCACCATCAGGTACTGACTATGAAATTAAGTATGAATTACAGCAAGGAAATGCAGAAATTAAAAATGGAGCAAGAACTATGACTGTAAACCAATGGGAAAGCGTTAACGTTGGTTCATTTAATAGAACATTTGTTGGTACTACTGCAGGAACAATTAAATTATTATTTACAGTAAGAAACAAAGTAACTTTAGTTGAGAAAACTCAAGTAATTCAAGTTGTTGTATCTCCTTCTGAATATACATTTACTGCAACTGGAACAAGTAACAATGAAATTACAAAAACACCGGTTAATATTAATTTTAATGTAAATCAGATTGGTGGTGGTACAGATACTTATAGTTTAACTTATTCAACTTCAGGTACAGGAACATTTGTCTATGACAATGTAACATATACTGCAGGTCAAGTTATTCCATTTAGTGTAGGTGCTTCTAATGGTAAATACATTGGAACTACTGGTGGTGCGCATGATATCACATTTACTGTTACTAATCAAGACGGAAAAACGAAAACTTCACAAGTAAAATTAACTTACGTGAATAATGATTTCTCTTTGTCTACATCAGGTGATGGTTCATTGAATATTAGTGAATCTAAAGACTTCAATGTATTCTTATCTCAAAATACTCCTGATAGTTCAATAGGATACCAGGTTAAATATACTATTGCATCAGGTTCTGTTGGTAATGGTACAATTTCACAAGGCGGTGTAGCTGTTCCATACGGTAATTATGAGAACATTTCAAAAGGTACATCACAATTAGTATTTAATGGAACTGCGGCAGGTAAGGTAAACATCACTGTTGAAGTAAAAGACAGTAATGGCTTAGTTCATACTTCTCAATTAACTTTTGAAGTAAAAGCTATTTCTTATACTTTCTCAGGTGCAACTCAATATAGCTCAATTTATGTAAATGGAACAAATCCTATTACTTTTGATATTACAGAGACAGCGCCATCAGGAACTGAATACGAAATTAAGTATGCATTAGCTCAAGGTGATGCAGAAATCAAAAATGGTGCATTAACAATGACTGCTAATCAATGGCAGAGTGTAAACGTAGGTTCATTCAATAGATCATTTGTTGGAACAACTGTTGGTACAGTTAAAGTATTATTTACAGTAAGAAATAAAACTACTTTAGTTGAAAAAACTGAAACAATAACAGTTGTTGTAAATCCTTCTGAATTTTCATTTAATGCAGTTAGAGCAAATAATGATCAAGTAGTAAATACATCTATTCCAGTTAATTTCAACCTTACTCAAACAGGAGGTTCGAATGATACTTATAATATGACATTCACTACTAGCAGTACTGGAACATTTACTTACAATGGAGTTGAATACACAGCTGGTCAAATAATTCCATTTGTGGAAGGTGCATCAACTGGTTCTTATAAAGGAACTAAAGCCGGTAAACATGATCTAGAATTTACTGTAGTAAATCAAATTAATTCAAGTAAAAAATCTGTAGTATCTGTATCTTTCATCAATAATGATTTTACATTATCAACTACCGGTGATGGAACTTTATTTGTAAATCAAACTAAAGACTTATCAATTTTCTTAAGTCAATTAATTCCTGATAACACAATTACTTATGAAGTTAAATATTCATTCGATTCTGGTACAGTTGGAAATGGAACTTTGACAAATGGAGGAACTGCAGTTTCATTAGGTTCTTATCAGCCTATTGCTCTTAACTCAACACCAATTGTATTTAAAGCAACTACTTTTGGTAGAGTTTATTTACTAGTAGAAGTTAAAAACAGTAATGGCCTTATGAAGTCAAGTACAATTATGCTTGATGTGAAAAATGCAGATTTCATCTTTACTGGTGGAGCTCAAACTAATATTACAACTGTAAATACTCCTGCACCGCTTTCATTTGAATTATCTGAAGTAGTTCCTTCAGGTACTGATTATGAAATGAGCTACAACATTACTCAAGGAGCGGGTACATTAAGAAATGGAGCAACAAATCTTACTCCTTTTACATGGTATCCAATTTCAGTAGCTAATTTTGCTAGAGATTTAGTACCTACTTCACAAGGTAATGTAACAGTTGTAGTTACAGTGAGAAACAAGGTTACTTTACAAACTAAAAACGTAACAATAACTATTGAATCTTACCAAAAACCAGTTCTTACAAATATTAGAACTGCGATGAGAACAGGAGGTTCTTATAATTGTGGTGGTGGAGCTTGTGATAGAGATTATGACTATATGTTGTCATTCTCTTCGACATTAAATTCCGGTGCAACAATTGCTAATATTAAATTATCAGTAGCTGATAGTAATCATAGCAACACAATGAGAACATTTGTTATTACACAGTTTGTACATAACTTCTCAGGATATATTCAGATTATGCACCAGGGATGGGAATTAAGCGAATACTGGGAATTTAATGGAAAACCTTATACATTGGTTGTAACAGATAGTAATGGTTATAGTAATACCTATACTGGAACATGGACAAATAGTGAATCTGATTTCCAATAAGAATTAATAAATAGAAAAAGAAAGGGGTGCAAATAGCATCCCTTTTTTATTTATTAAATATGTAGCTTAGATAATATTAATTTTAAATTATAAAACATTAGCAAAAAAAAAGATACCCGTTAAGGGTATCTAATTCAATTGATCGTGGAACTATATTATTTTACTGCAGTCATTCCGTAAACAACATTTTGTTTTAAATCAGCATCGTAAACTTGATATTGGTAAGTTTTAGAACCATTAAAGTCAAAAAACTCAATATTTGTAAGTTCTCCTGAATTTTCTCCATTTAAGAACAAAGTAATTTTCTTAGCAGTTTTATCCAATGTATAGGTGAATACTAAATTAGTTTCAGAACTTGAACATTGTGTACCTTGATTAATAAAAGAATAATTTTTTTCAGTGATTTCAATTAAATTATCTAAAGTACAAGATTTATAACCTTCTTTCTTTAAATCATTATTTTTAACACCATCACCATTAAGGTCAACTGCTTCCTGAACACTCACAGCTGTATAAGCATAAGTACCTTTTAAGTTTCCTTCAGTTACTCCAGTATCAGGATTGTTATCATCATCTTTAGAGCATGAAGCTAATACAATTAGAGAAAGTGTCACACCTAGTATTCTTACAATTTTTTTCATTTTGCTTAATTTTATTTATTAATATTATTTATTTGGGGTTATTTTCTATATTCGCCAATTTTTGCGCAAATATAAGTTTTTTTTTATATTTCTTATCGTTAATATTTTTAACACATTTCAAAAGTAGTTAAAATTTTTAATATATTTGTCAAAAATTAATGTAAATCTTTATCCTATGAAAAATTTAAAATTACTTCTTTCTTTAGTTTTAGTTATCAGTGTCATTTCTTGTAAAAAAGAGGTTTCTGAAAAAGACAACTTAAAATCTATTAAATCATCAGTTGTAAAAAAGAACATCGAAAAAGAAAACTTTGAAAAAGAAGTTCTTCCTTTAGTTCAAGAGCTTTATGAAAAAGACAGCGTAAAATACAGTATGCTTAATCATATTGCTAAAAAGGCTTCAAAAGAAAAAAACAAAGAAATCTTTAAAATGAACGTTGCTAATCTAAAAGATGAACTTGTTTATTATAAAAAAGAAATGGAGAACGAAACAAAATAATCTCTTTTTAAACCTCTCAAATCGAGAGGTTTTTTATTTAAAAAAAAGATAACTGAACTGGTCTATTTCCTTTTGCTTTTTCTATTAATTCAACAGCTTCTTTTATTACAGCATTTGCAGAACTCCAATCATGTTCTTGATGAAATTTGATTACTCTTTGACAAGCATTTATAATAGCTTGTTCTTTTGTTTCAAAGATTCCTCCCCAAACACTAATTCCATCTACATTACCTCCAGTATTAGTTTGACACCATATACCATTTGTCCATTTTCCATTTAAACCTACTGCTACCTGTATATTATTTAAATCTTTCCAACCATTTTTATGAATGTAAACTAATATTTCTTCTTTCTCTAGGAAAACTGGTCTTTCAATCCAACCATATTCGTCATATACTATATTTTCAAAACCAAATTTCAAATTCTGCTTATGTTTTCTGTAGTTTAATATTATCTTTCTCGGATGATCTCCAAATGATTCGAAATAAGAAATAGTTTTAATATCATTTAGCCAAATTGCTCTTAAATATTCGGCATATGCTTTTCTTTCACAAAATGAAATATGTATATCTTTTATTTCCTCAAATTTTTCAAACTTTGATTTATTTATATATTCCTGTTTTTGAGCCATTTCCTTTGCTTTTTTGTTCTATTCAAAGATACGGCTAATATGTATTTTATTAAAGTATTATACTCCAATAATGACCAAAAATAAAAAACGTTTTTATTCCCTAAGGTTCATTAATATGTGCAGCATCAATGATAGATAAAGTGTAAATCAAATCGATTTTTTATAGTTTTTTCTGCTATAAAAAATCTTTTATTTGTATAAAAATTAAAAAATACCAGGAAAAAAATTAAAGTTCCGGAACAATTAAAAGTTTCCCTTTATACTTGTTTTTAAGCAGGTTAACGAGATCATTAATAAACAAAGTTCTTGTATATAAAATATCTCTTTCAATTCTAAAGCAGATATAATTCTCAATCCATTCAAATACTAAAACAGGCACTAAAATTGAAGTTTTTAAGCCTTTAACAGGTGTTTTGCTAGCACCTCTCTTATTAAATCGTCTTGTAATATTTTTTCTTTCCGGAATATTAGGATTTTTTTTCTGAAGAATAGCCACACTTTCAAGAATAGCATCAGTTAAACAAAATTTTAAATGCCCCTGTACAATTTTGGTGTAAACCAATTGAGTTATATATTTTTTACTTTCATCAGAAATAATAAATGAAAGTTTTACTGGTTTTTCTATGATTTCTTCTTTGATATCCATCTATAAATTTTGTAATTCAAATATACGATAAAGTAAATTAAAATTGAGTATTATACTCTATTAATTCAGCTATTACTGGAGATAATTTTACTTATTTTTTTGGTTAAAATAATGCTTTCATTATGTAGATTCATCCATAAATCAAACTCTTTTTTTGGAAGATATTTAAGTTGAGTATTTTTTAAATTATTTCTTTTAAAAATGATCCGCATTTCTTCCTGGAGCGCAGCTCCTTTTCTAAATAATATTTCGATGTTTTCATTCTCCAATGTGCAGAAATTTTTTAGGATTTATGTATTTTCCATTTTTTAAAATTTCATAATGTAAATGAAATCCTGTAGAAGCTCCAGAATTCCCTAAATAACCAATAATTTGACCTTTTGAGACACTTTCTCCTGCTTTGACAATAAAGAGACTTAAGTGGAAATAACGTGTTTTAAAACCATACCTATGTTTTAGTTCAACTGAGTGTCCGGCTTTTCCATTAAAAAATTTACTTTTTAATACAATTCCATCAGCTGAAGCATATACTGGTGTATTTTCTTTTGCAATGATATCAACGCCATTATGAGCTTTCATTTCTCCTTCTAATGGATGAAGTCGTTTAGAACTAAATCCAGATGAAAGGCCTGGTTTAACTTTTGGATTAATTGGATTGATATTAGGATAATATTTAAAAATGCTCGGAAATTCATCTTCAAATATTTCAATTTTTTTCAGATCTGCGGGCGTTGACGATAAATTAATATATTGTTCAATTTTTTCTGTTGCAGAAACTTCTTTTTTTTGGGAAAAACAACTTAGTGATATAGCCAACATAACTAATACTGATCTGTTTTTATTCAAATTTCCCGAAATAAATACTTTTTTAAAAAACCGCATTTTTATAAATTTTAAAAATTCGAAACCTAAGGGAATGTGCAAAAATTCTTATTTCCCTTGGGTTTATTCTAGATTTCAATTTTGCGAAGCAAATAGAAGGTCTTAAAAAAATCATTTTTCTTGATTTTTTTATATCCTTATCAATATTTTTAATTTTTTTTTTAAGTTTTATATAGTTTTTAGCGAGCGACACAAAAACAACACTCAAAAATCCATATGCCTTGATTTATAAGGCTTAACATCTCTATTTTTCCCGAAATAAATACTTTTTTAGACTACTCATTTCCCCTATTAGGTACTTTTTCTTCCCCTACTAGGTACTTTCCTTCCCCTACTAGGTACTTTTTCTTCCCCAACTAGGTACTTTTAGACGAAAACACCTATATTTTTGCTACTAAACACATTCTAGAAAATATTTTTTATACAACTTTAAAACGTCATTTCTTATTTTATAAGGCTTTACCGGTATAAATTTCCCGAAATAAATACTACTTTCTTCCCCTAATAGGTACTATTTTTCCCGAAATAAATACTAAATCTTAAAATATCATCAGAATCCTTCCCGAAATAAATACTTTTTAACTGCAAATAATTCTTAGTAGAAAAAAAATAGATAAAATTCAAATGAAATGATAATGTTTTATGTTATATATATTTGACATACAATATTTTATATTTAAATATTTCCCAAATTAAATACTTCTTTCTTCCCTAAATAAATACTTTTTTACACAGAAGCTAATTGTTTATTCTTATGCTTATTTTCAATGTATCCATATAAAATTTCTTGAAGTTTTTTTAGATACACATCACCTTTTAAAGTCTGCAATTCTTTTTTTCTATTAATTGCAGCAGTTAGTGTATCATAACTGTATTTCTTGTAAATACCTGTTAATTGTCCAACTTGGATATCATTTAAAGAGTGCTTAGTCTTTTTATATCTAACAGCTTTGTCAATTCTATAATCAATGTCAGATTTAAGCTCCGGAGCAATCTTAGCGGTTTCATAAGCCACAATTGTAATTTTGTTTCCTTCAACTGGCCAGCTGTAATTAAATGACAATTCAGAATTAGCATCCAATGCTGTTTTAACCGGTTCTAAAATCTTTTCTTTTATTTTGGACCAGTACTTATAATTCGTGTTGAATTTTTCATTAATAGTATCCATGCGCATTTCACAACTGCCGGCATCTTGTTTAGATCGTCTAAGCGTGGTTAGAAATAGATAAAACAAATAAGCATGTAATGAAGAAATATTAAAGATTGAATTGGTAGCAATTCTATTATATCCTTTACTAATGTCTATAAAAATTCTATACCAATATTGATGCATATAAAATTTAGCGCCTTTATCTCCATCGTTGAAAACTAAATTACTAATAACAGAACTATGCAGTTCAACTTCCTTACCTTTAATTATTAATTTTTCTTCAGTAACAAATTTTAAAAGAAATTTCAGACCGTCTTTTGCATAATCATAATTTTTAGATCCTTTAGGAACTAAATCTTTCAGCTTTAAAAAAAACTGAACTTGATCATTTGTAGATTTCTCGGTAGAATACCAGTCTTCATCAAATAAATCTAATTGAGTTGTAGAAAATACCTGGTCTTTCTTCACAATAGATATTAAAACTAAAATAACTCGTAGAGCATGGATTGTCAATGGGTTATTTTCATCACTTCTTGCTTTCTCTAAAAAAGAATAAAGTCTTTGAGGGAACTGTGCCGATTCAGGTAAATTAGTTGCTAATTCAGTCGTATACTGAACCTTTGGCATTAAACTGCTTTTTATATTATCCATTATTTATATCATTTTTATTAATTTTAGAATTAAGCTTTGAAATTGTCTTAGTAAAGCTCTCTTCAATATCGTTTAATGGGGTTACAATAAATCGTTTCCCATTTTTTCCATTAATAATTAATACTTCTTTTTCAGCTACTTCTAAATAACCTTTAAGATTATCTCTAAAAGCTGTTACATTTACATTTACTGTTTTTAATTGTTTAGTAGTTGACATTGTTTTATCATTTAAATATTAAGTAATCAAATATACAAAAAACGTACGGAAAACGTACGGAATAAAATAAAACCCTTATCAATTATCTTAATAAGGGTTTACTACCAAAAAATAAAAAAATAAAAAAAACCAACCAATTACTATTTAACGTTCATCATGAATGCAAACATTAGTTTTACTACAAGCATGAAAAATTTAAAAGCAAATTTTATAATTCCTAATAATATTGTTAAAGCTACATTCATGACGTTTAATTTTTAATTACACAATGACTTTGGGTTTAATATTTGATTTGAACTCCAATGATCCAAATACTTCTTTGTTTAAATAACTCTCTAATTTTTCCTTTTCAAAAGGTTTAATTGACAACTGATTTTTAACAGCTTTTACTAATAACTTTTTACGGTATTTGTCTTCTAACTCTATCTTGTTCTCTTTTAAGATTTCGTATAGACAATTGACGATAAGTTTTGCTTTCTTGGCAACAATATAAAAACTGCCTAAGAATAACAACACAGCTAAAAATTTAAGAACTTCGAATATTACTACTTGTTTTTCCATTAAAATAATTTTCTTCAAATATATTAAAATTTTTAACATCTTTTTATTTTAGTTAATATTTTTAATTACTTCTATAAAAATTCTTTAACGGCTGATTAGGATTGTTTTCTATAAATGACTTTAGAAAAACTCCGTATGTTTTTGATATAATGGTACTAAAACTAAAAGCTTGAACATAAATCTTATGTCTTTTAAGAAGAATTAAAAAGCCTGGTGAAGGTTTAATTTCTGAGAATAAATAACCGTCTCTATCAAGTACTACAATTAATAATTTCTCTTCAACACTCAGCTCTTCATAATCTGAATCAAAAAATATTAAATCAACATCTTTTAAATAATTATTTGGTTGATACTCTACTATTGATATTTCTTCCTGATAATTCGCAAATTTTAAATTTTTCATAGTCCAGTTTCCTTTTATTTCCTACATAAAGATAGTGCAGAAATGTTAATTAATATAGTATTATACTCCGTTAATTGTCAAAAAAAACAATCGTTTTTATTCCCTTTGGTTAATATTTTTTTTAGAGATTTAAAATGTTTTTTAACTCTTCTTTTTTCTTATTTGAAAAAATCCAGCCTGCTTGTTTAATGTTATTATAAGTTAGATAGTTATTAAACTTACCTCCTAATTCCTTTAATTGATCTTTAATTTCTTTTGTATTGCCAAAAACAGCAACTGCTTTTAAACTATAGTCTACCAAGAAAATACTATTGTTAGATTCTTTACTAATTTCTGCAGTGGATTCTTCATTATTTTCAAATACAAATTCGAAAGAATCAGTAAAGCTTCCGGAGAAATTATTTTTCATTTGAATACATTTTACATTTACTCCAATTGGAAAAGATGTGTGTCTAAAAGTTTTATAAAAAATATCGCCTGCTTCGCTTGGATAACTATTACTTATACTTCCAATAATTTCTTGTAAATTTTCTTTACATCTAGAAACATGTTCACTAGCTGATCTTGAATAAAAAACATATTTAAAATCTCCGAATACTTTATTGAAATTTGATGGATTAGGGTCGCGGAAATCGCCTGTTTCATCTGTTGTATATCCTTCAAATTTTGAAGCAATTTCTTCTACTTTTATTTCTGCAGGGCCATCTGTCCAGGAAATATAATAAGTGCTGTAATGAGACTTTTTTACTGAAAATTTCACAAGAGGAAAATTCTTTTTCAAATCAGCTACTAAATTCTTTTTAGTAATGTTTTGATCGTCCTGAGTATTCACAGTTAAGTGAGGAAATCTTTTAGGAATCTCTTTTAATTCATTTTTATCAAAAGTTTCTTTTTCTTTTTCAATTTCGTTTTTAATATTTACAGCAATCTCAGCCTTTAAAATATAATCCTCTAAAATTGATTCTTCAATAGTGAGAAAATTGTCATCAAAATAATTTCCAATTCCAAACTTTTTGGAATGGGGTCTTGAATATTCCTCAAGAGTAAAAAAACCTGATTCAAAATCTGAAATGTAAACACACTTATATTGTCCAAATTGATTTCGAGGAGAAATAATAGCGCCTTCTCTTTCTGACATACCATAACCATAACAATAAATCTTGCATCCGATAGGCAGTTCCGGAATAGGTTTTATTTGTTCCATTGCTCCAGATTTTCCAAATAATGAAAATACTTTTGTTTCGCTTGTTATAATGTTTTTCATTGTGATATATTTTAAATTAAAAAAAGGCTAGCTGTTGTGATTCTATTGATTGATTAGGTTTTATTGTGAATGGTTCTCCGCTTATTACCATCTTACCATGTTTAGATATTATTTCTATTCCTTTATATCCTCTATCGAGTGTTCCCTCGATAATTCCTTTAACATGTTCATCATACGTGTAAACCTCTTCTTTGTAATATGATGCAGGCTCAACAGTATAAGCAGTAATCCAGTGGACTTGATCTTTAGAAGAGCTGCTTGATACTATAATTATTTTTTTATTTTGAAAATCCATAACTCTACATAGTTTTTTTTCAGGTATTAAACTACAAGAGTTGTTATCTCTAAATTTTTTCAAAAGGCTTGCTGAAGCAAAATATAAATCATTCATCGCTTGTGTTTTTCTTCTATTCAAAGATACGGTATAAATGTATTTTTACAGAGTATTATACTCCATTAATTAACTAAAAAAATATTTGTTTTTATTCCCTTTGGTTTATTTTTAAGTTAGTGAGAAACTTTCATAATAATGAGAATTTTCCAAAGTTAATGAGAATAATAATAAAAAAAAGAGCCTCAGAAAATGAGGAATGAAATTCTCCGAAGTCGAATTTTTAAACCTAAGGGGGAAAAATTTAATATTTGTTTCTCATTTCTTTTCTATATTCCCAAGGAGCTTTATTTTTATTACTGCTCCATAGACCTATTTTGTTTGCTTTAGCCGAGCGTTCTAAATTACTTAATTCAATTGATTTTGAATATTTTTTATAATGCCATCCAAAACCATTTTTAATTATCTCAGCTGATAGATACTTATTATCATAATACACTTTGGCAATACTCCTTCCATATTGATCAGTATCCACAATCTTGTAAGTAACGATTTTCAAAGCAACTTGATTGGATGTAAATTCTTTAGCCTTTTTACCAAAATCCTGACTGCTTTCCGGACAATCTACTTCTGCTAAACGTAAGGTGATTTGATTATTATCAGAATCCAGTAAAACAACTGTATCTCCATCTTTAATTCTAACAATTTTTCCTGATTGTGAATAAACGGAAATTGATATAAAAAGCGAAAGAAAGACAGTTAGATAAAAAGTATAGTTTTTCATTATTTATTTATTAAATAGAGATTGTTATTTAATTTGACAATTGGTTTGTTTTTAAGTCTGCTAATTCTATCACATACTAATTTTGATAGCAACGTTTTTGTTATAATAAAACCATCAAATGAAATTGATAAGCCAACTATACTATAAAAATATTTTTTTGCTTTTTCCACTTAACAATTTGTTATTTATTTTTTGATGAAATTTCTTTGATTTGATTATGGATATCGGTTTGATTAGTATCTGATTTATCAGCTTCTTTGGCTTTTATAAAAGAATCAACCCTATAAAAAGTGGTTTTGCTTATACCTGCATTTTCGCAGGCAGCTTCAATTGGAATGCCTTTGTTTTTATAAAAATGTAAAGCAGTTTCATATTTAATTTTTGTTCCTGGCTTAATACCTTTAGGCCTTCCTAAAGTTTGATTTCTTCGACGTGCGCTATCTAAACCTACTTTGGTTCTTTCACTAATCAGACTCCTTTCAAATTCGGCAAATGCACTAAAAATTTGCAAAAATAATTTACCATTTGCAGATGTAGTGTCAAATTCAGGTTCTGAAAGACTTTTAAATTTTACACCTAATAAATTAAATTTTTCTATTAACTCGATCATGTTACGCAGAGAACGAAAAAGACGATCAGTTTTGTATATAATTACTATATCATCTTTCCGAAGTATTGAAAGCATTTCTAAAAGTCCCGGTCTTTTATCATTTACTCCGGAGGCATGATCCTGAAATATTCTTTCACAACCTGCTCCTTCCAGTAACTGAATCTGAGAAGTAATATTCTGGTCCTGAGTTGAAACTCTAGCATATCCAATTTTCATTAAATTTCGTTATTTTAATTTTTAAAAAAGCTGTAAATAAAATAAGTGCCAAATATCAAAAAGCCACTCATTGACAGTATAAGAACTATATATCGACGCCAGGAATCATCAAAATAATCTCTTTCTGTAATTGCTAAAAATGACACAATCCCAATTATGCCGAAAATAATTGTTGCAATAGCTACTAAATAATGTTCCATATCTCTATTAAGCTAAATTTTTATCAAATATTAATAATTAGAACCAACCCAAAACCCATAGATTTTCATTTCTATGATACGGTTCATTTAAAGCAGAATTAGGAACTTGCTTTTTAAGTTCATCGAAGCGTGTTTTTAATTCTTCAGATGGATTTTCAATAAAGAAAGAAATACTTTCCCAACCATCATCAGACTTTTTTCCCCAACCGTGAACAACATTTTGCTTTGGATTCTTTTGATCTTCAGTTTCCCATTCACCCATATCTTTTGGCCATGATGGAATTATTAAGTCTACTAGTAATTCATTTTTAATAGTATTAAAAACTTGATAAGCTTTTTGTACAGAGGTGTAAGATAGTGCCATACTAATTTTATTAAAAAATTTAATTTTTGAAGTTCTTTAAAAGGAACGTTTTAGAGAACAAATCAAATGTAAGAAATTATTCTCACCCTGAATAATTATACAGTTCTTTTTTCCGTTCTTTTTAATAGTTTCATTAATAATACTTTTAAAACACTTTCTTCATGAAGAAATAAAATAACTTTGTAGATTATAGATTAGAATATTTTTTTGATAAACTAACGTATTTTAAAAGCTTAACATTTCCTAGTTTTTCTTCATTTTCTACTTTTGGATACTTTTCTTCAATTAAAAACCAAATAACCTGTGAATAATCAAGCAGGCACACAAGAAAGTTAATAGATCGAGGTATAAAATTCTCTTTTCCACCTAAATTAAAGTACATCGGCTCATCATCTCTATTACTTTCATCAGTAAGAAGTAGAATATGCATTAAATTTCCATGAACAGATTTTGAAAACTCTTCATAGGGTTCTTGCATTGAATCATAATATTCTCGAAATAATTTATCGAATTTTTGATTTTTGAATTGTATTTTCTTTAATGCCTTTGTCAAATGTTTTTCCTTTGGCGTAAGAGGTATAAAATCATCATTGTTTCTTAGCCCTGTTTTGGTGAAGTATTGAAAGAATTCATCATCATAAATCATTGTCAAAAGATTATTTAATTGCTCAAGCTGTGTACGTTCAATAATCTCCATTTGAAAATGAAAACCCGTTGCAAAAAGTTGTTTAATAACCAAAAAATTATTTGCAATTGATGTAGTGTAAGCAAGCAAATAAAGTTCTTTTATTGATTCTTTTGCATTATCTCTGATTCTATTACTAAGAATCATAAACTTGAAAAAACAATTATCTATGTGTTCGACAATATCTAAATGATTGTCAAAAGTATTCGTTGTAATTTTACTATGGGATTTGCCAAAGTTTTCTATAAATTCTTTTCTATTTTTTTCAGTTTTCATCTTTTAAATTTAAGCATAATTTATAAATTAAAATCAGTCTGCACTATCTTGTATATATTTGTTAAAACATAAAATATGATAGAAAAAATTAAAATGTTGACATTGCGTGCTTTAGTAAGTGACGAAAAACTAATGTATGGATTAGTATTAAAAGGAGGTAACGCTTTACAACTGGTTTATGAAATGACTGACAGAGCTTCGTTAGATATTGATTTTTCAATGTCCGGAGATTTTACTGAAAACGAATTTCTTTCTTTAAAAGCTAATCTATATGCAATATTAAATGCAGAGTTTGAGAAAGCCGGATTACTTGTTTTCGATATTGAGTTCATAGAAAAACCTAAACAGAATGCCGTGCAAGTTTGGAAGGGCTATCAATTATTATTTAAAATTATCGATGCAGATAAATTTGATCCCGCCAATATGAACGAAACGCGGAAATATGCTTATAAAATCTATGACAATAATTCAACTAAATTTATAGTAGAAATTAGTAGCTATGAATACACAGAATCTAAAAAGAAAGTTGATGTGGATGGTGCAATACTTTATGTATATACTCCGGAAATGATTGTTTTTGAGAAAATTCGGGCACTGTGTCAATCAATGCCAGAATATCAAGAAGTTGTTCCAACCGCTAGGGTAAAAGGTCGAGCAAGAGATTTTTACGATATTTGGAATATCTGCAGAAAATTTGATATAGATTTTGAATCGGAAGAAAACAGGCAAATGTTATCAAATATTTTTAATGCCAAACGTGTTCCTCTAAAATTTTTAGATTTATTGGAATCCCATAAAGATTTACAATTACAAAACTGGGAGAGTGTTGCAGCAACAATTCCTGTAGATCATAATAAGGGTTTTGACTTCTTTTTTAATTTTGTTATGGAAAAAATTAAATTAATTAAAAACCATTAGGATAATATAAGTTCCATTTTTCATCAAATTTCTTATTTGATATATTATAAGTAAGATAGAATTTTATATCCGTTTTTCTTTCTAAAAACAGGTTCGTATCCTCGATGGAGTATCCAGCTCTATCGAGATAGAACCCAATCAATTGATGATACGGATAAACATAATCTAAATGATCAAGATACTGAAGAACTATTTCTAGATTAACTTTATTTTTTGAATTAATAAAAGCTTCTAGAACTTCAAAAACACCACCAGAATAAGCAGGCCTTATTGTTATATCTATTAAAGTGCGTTCTAAATCACTATACCTAACTCCATTTTTATTAATTATTCCCACATGTAAAGAGCCAGTCTTTTTTTGAATCAAATAGTAACGGGTATCATCGATTTCAGATTTATAAATTTCAGATGATTGTCTTTGAGGTTTTGAAAAAGCACTATCTACATCTTCTTGTAAAAGCTCATTGTCATTTTCTTGCCATCCGGATTTATCATAGCTGATATAGACAGATTTAGGATTTTGTAATGTAAGTTGATGAATTTGAGCTGCAGAATAAAAACTTAAATAACCATCTTTTTTAATTGTTTGCGCAATCTGAGATTTATTTGCGCCTGGCGTTATAAAAATTTGTTTTATTGAACCTTTAGTTAAGTGCTTTAACTTAATCAATTCTAATATTTTACTCTTTTCTAGAAAATCAATAAAATGTTTTGGTGTCCTGTAATTTGCAATTTTCCAATCATCTCTATTTCTATGAAAAATTGAAATTAGATCTGCTGAAGTAAATGCCCCTATAGGATTATCTAACAAATAATTCAAAATTTGATCTTTTGCAGCTTCAAATGATTCTTTTTTCATATGCTTAGCAGATAGTATCATATATGATACTATCATGCAAAGTTATATAAATTAAAATTAAGATGCAAGTTTTTTGCAAATTTATGCGTCGTTAAATGTAATGAGGAACGATTTTTTAGTTTCGAAGTTATCTTTAGTAGATAGTATCATATATGATACTATCATGCAAAGTTATACTTTTTTTTCTACAAAGTCAAATATTTTGTTCTAATTCGGAACATTTAATAAAATA